>QGUH01001307.1 GCA_003242355.1 Pseudomonadota bacterium | reverse complement strand
CGCGCGGCCCCACGCCCCATCCGTCTCGATTTTCCGAAGGGTCGTTACAACAACGATCCGCAGCAGGCCATCAAGCAGAAGGACGGGCCGTGCGGCGTCGTCAACGATTCGCGAACGACGGACGCGTCACTGATCACGAAGTTTGCGCCCGGTGAGACGATCACCGTCGAATGGACCGAGACGATCAATCACTCCGGCCATTTCCGGATCGCCTTCGTGGAAAAGGGGCAGGATTTTCCGGAGCCCACGTTCGAGCCGGCCGAGAAAGGCGGCGCGATTCTCGCCGACGGTATCGCCGACGAGAAGGCGATGAACGGTGCCAAGCACAGCTTCGAGGTGACGCTGCCGAACGTCACCTGCGATGCGTGCACGCTGCAGCTCATCCAGGTGATGAAAGAGTCACCGAACGACCCCTACTACTTTCAGTGCGCCGACATCGTCCTCGAGGGGGACGTTTCTTCGGGTGGCACGGGAGGCGCTGCTGGAGGCGCGAACGGGGGGGCGGCTGGCGAAACGAACGGCGGCGCAGCCGGGATGCTCGGAAACGGCGGCGCGGCCGGCGCAGCTGGAAGCATGGACGGCGGCGCAGCCGGGATGCTCGGAAACGGCGGCGCGGCCGGGACGGCCGGGAGCGCCGGCGGGGGCCCCCTCGGAGGCAACTCGGGCAACGGTGGGGCCGCGTCGACGGGCGGAGCCGGCGACGGCGGCGATGGCGGCTCCACGATGAGCACGGGCGGAACGGCTCCCCAAGCGGGCGCCGGCGGCGCCCCCTCGATCGGAACTGGCGGCAGCGCGGGCACCCCTGCCACGCCCTCGAGCGGTGGCAGCGCGGACCTGCCGAGCCAAAGTACCGGAGGCACGGCCCCGGCCTCCCCTGGGGGTCTCGAGGGCACGAACACGACCGAGGGAGGCGGCAGTCCCGAGCCCGGAGGGGGCTGCGCGCTGAGCAGCGGCAGCAAGCGCTCGGCAGGAGCGCTGATGCTCGCGTTCGGCGCGCTCGCGACCTGGCTCGTTCGCCGGAGAGCGCGCTGCGCGGAGCGTGTCCAACCGTAGGCCGCGCGTGCGCGCGGGCGTTCGCTTCATTCCAAGGGGCGGGCGGGGACCGAGGGCTTGCCGGGAAGCAAAATGGCGGCAACCGTGGGCGCGGGTCCCTTGCCGGGAGGCAGAAATGGCGGCAAGCGCTCGGGGCAGGAGGCCTCACAGCATGCGGAGAGGCGGCAAGGGGGCGCTCCGAGTGCTTGCCGGGAAGCAGAAAAGCGGCAACGTCGGGCCCGGTTCGCCTCCCGGGAGGCAGAGAAGCGGCAACATTGCCGCTTCTCTGCCTCCCGGGAAACGAAATAGCGGCAAATCCCTCGCGACGCTGCCTCGCGGCCAGGAAAAATAGCGGCAAGTTGCCGCCATTCTTGCTTCCGAGCATGGAGAATGGAGGCAATGTTGCCGCCATTCTGCTTCCCAGCATGGAGAAATGGCGGCAACGGTAGTCCTGACCGTTCGTCGCTCTCTTTCGTGTCGCTCTAGAGCGACGTGACCCATCAGCGACGCCGGGGTGACTTCGGCTGGGGGTGGTCGGCAGGCTGGACGCGACTCGGAGGTGACGAGTGGCGGCCGGAAGAAAGATCAAGGACGCG
>QGUH01000298.1 GCA_003242355.1 Pseudomonadota bacterium | reverse complement strand
CGCAGCCCTGGCCGCGGGCGTGTTGTGCGCGAGCTCGGCGCCAAATCCGGTCTGCTACCCGCAAAGCGAGCCGGGCGCACCGCCCGTCGCCGATCCCTGAACGGGCCCCCAGGACGGGAGCTCTACACAGGCGCGCGCCACCACCTGATTTCAGCAACCAAAGCCAAAGTGGAACCGATAAGGGAGCCATCGCGCCTATGCAGCGCAACCTTCCCGGAGTTGAGCCTTCGCCGAACGAGACGAGTTTGAGGAATGCAAAGGATTCCGGCCTTCTGCCTGGGGTCATGCGCCTCTTGATGCGCTTCGCGCGCGGCGCGATGGTTCGCGACCGGGAAACGCCCTCGTCGGCATGCCACGCCACTGGTGCGGCGCCGATGCCGAGGGGGCATCGGGCAAGCCGTTACCGAGGACCAGGAGCGATGAAAATCAGCCATACCGCACGCGGGATATCCATCTGGGGCACTGTCGCCGGGCGTCATCGGCCTTTCATCGACATCACTCCTTGCGGCGTGCGCTGAAGAGCCCAAGTGCTGGGAAAGCCGCACCTGCCCACCTTCTGAAGGTGGGGCTGGAGCGAGCGGTGACGAATCGCCGGCGGACAGTGAGGCGGAGGGCGGAAGCAACGGCCAGGGGGAGGATGTCGGCAAGGCGGAGCCGGTCAGGCCGGGAACCTCCACTCCGGGATCTTCCGGAGCGGAATCCGGTACCGGTGGTACGGATGCGAGGAAGCCTGTGCTCTCGGCGAGTGCATTCCCGCGTCCTGCGGCAACGGCAACACGGAGCCCGGTGAAGAGTGTGACGACGGCAACGACGTCGATACGGACGCCTGCACGACGGCGTGCAAGGAAGCTTCGTGCGGCGACAACGTCGTGCACGAGGGCGTCGAAGAGTGCGACGACGGCAACGATAGCGACGAGGACGCGTGCACGACCGAGTGCAAGCTCGCACGGTGCGGCGACGGTATCGTCCAGGAAGGCGAAGACTGCGACGACGAGAACACCGACGACGACGACCAATGCCCGGCAAACTGCCGACTACCGGTTTGCGGCGTGGACATCGAGTGCTGCTCGTTCCGGCTCTGTCAAAACGGAGGGAAATGCACCGATACCCTGAAGGGATATCAGTGCGAGTGCCCGCCCGAGTACACGGGCAAGAACTGCGAGCTGCCACGGTTGGAAATCATCGAGAACTGCGTCATGAACGCGTTGAGCGGAAGTGGCGAAGCCTTCGTTGGAGAGCGCATCTGGTCCGATGGCACGGCTAGTGCACCGCTAATGAATTAGCGTGAACTTTTCGACGGTCAGCACATGCACGGGCACGTGCATCGGGGCCCGCCGAAGCCATCAGTCGACGCTACCGCCGAACGCTTGCGCGTACCTCATTAGCGGTGCACTAGTCCGATCCTATGGACGCGAGAGCGCGGAATGGAGACGATTTCCGTCGATGAAGACATATTCACGATGGGATTTAGGGCCGTTAGCGATGACGGTTCTACTATTGGCGGTTGGTACACGGAGTTCGATCCCATCACGAACACCGCGAGTCCAGGGCCCATGTGGTGGACCAAAGAAACGGGATTGCTTCGCCTTCGGCCCACGCAAGCCGTTCATGGAACTCTAATCGGCGTGTCTGCACTGAGCTCCGATGGAAGGGTTGCCATCGGAACGATGTATTACTCCGGTGAGAGGGCCTTCGTGTGGACGCCGAATACGATGCCTACACCGCTGGACGATGCTCAAAGCGGTCCTAGTCGGCCGGGAGACGTGAGTGGCGATGGGAAGGTCATCTATGGGACATGGCAACACGACGGCGAGCACTGGGTGATCTTCCGACGGGAGGGAGGCAAGCGAACGATTCTGGGGTTGCCTCCTGGTGTAGATCAGGGGCCGACTCTGCAAACGAACCAGGATGGATCCCTCCTGGTCGGACTCGGGAGCGTCGCCCAGAGCGAATATCGAGTCTTCCACTGGACTGAGTCGGCGGGATTCTCATTCGTTGAGGGTTTCGAGACTCAAGCCTGGACCGAATTCTGGCTGAGCGGCAACGGAGGCGTCGTCGTGACGAGCAACCGACTCATTTGGGACACCGGCAGCAATCGCGTGCGCAACCTGCGCGAGGCCACCGATGAAACGGGCGTATCGGAGGCGTTCTCTCGACTTTTCGGTGAGACGGAGCCCGTGATAAAGGGGATCACTCACGATGGGGAGGTGATCGGCGGGACGGTTTCTTCCCAGCCATCAGTTTGGATTCTGTTTTCTGGCGCGGTGGCGTTGAGACTCCGTCGGGCGCCAACATTCTGGCCATTGCTCCAGGACGTGCTGGACGCCGAGCTCCTTTTGGAGCTGCTGAGACACCCGATCGCCACCTCGGGCAGGCTCGGACGGGTACGTCTTCGGTCAATGGTCGGAGGCGGCTCGAGCCCGATGTCGGACGGCTCTAAGGGGCTGACCATGAACCGAGCGGGGACTGGTTCCGGGGTGGGGGAATGTTTTCTGTTTCGGTGGAATCCCAAAGGCGGTTTCGGCCTTGCGTCCAGAATGCGTACGTTTCATGCCATCGGGCATGAAGGTGCGCGGCGCTCTTTCCTCGGTGCTTGGGTTCGGTCTGGTCTGGGTTGCGAGTTGTTCGAGCGGGAGTCCGGATTCGAGTGGCTGTCAGGACCCGGCGCTCACGGATTGTGGGGGGCCGTTCTGCGTGAATCTGGATTCGGACCCGAACAACTGCGGCATGTGTGGGAAGGCGTGCTCGGCGGGGCAGTCCTGCTCGAACGGGAATTGCGTTGGCGGGAGCGCGACGGGCCAATGCGCGCCCACTCAGGAGCTTTGCGGCGGGGTGTGCACCGATATTCAGTCGAACGCGCAACATTGCGGGGGCTGCGGCAACCCGTGCGCGAGCGGGCAGATTTGCCAGGCGGGTCAGTGCACGTGCTCGGTGGCGTTCAACACGTGCGGCACCGAGTGCGTGATTTTCAAGAGCGACCCCAATCACTGTGGGGCGTGCAACAACAAGTGCGCCGAGGGAGAAGTCTGCAATCAGGGGATGTGCTCGGCCGGGTGTAGTGCCGGGTTCGAGCAGTGTGGCGCGAGCTGTGTGAACAAGCAGACCGACCCGCAGCATTGCGGTGGGTGCAACAATCCGTGCGGCGGCGAGCAAATGTGCGCCCAGGGTCAGTGCACCTGCAACGATCCCGGGAAGAAAGCATGCGGTGCCGCCTGTGTGGATGTGCAGAGCGACCCCGCTAATTGTGGCGACTGCGGCAACCCGTGCGCCGCCGGGCAGAGCTGTGTCGCGGGAACGTGCATGGGCGGCGATCCCGGCGGGAGCGGCGGCACCGGAAACACGGGCGGGACGGGCGGAACTGCGGGAACGCCGAATGCTGGTGGCGGAGGCGCCGGCGGCATGGGGGAGCCCCCAGGCGACATCGGAACGCCCTGCGCGGTGTCTCCGGGGATGATTTCCGATTTCGAGGCCGGGATGCCGACGGTGCTCACGCAGGAGGGCCGCGTCGGCACCTGGGAAGCGTTCGGTGACAACGCGGGCAAGCAGACCCTGACGGTCGAAAAGATCGGCGACACGCCCTGCCAGGAGTACGCGTTGCACACGACCGGGCAGGGGTTCCAGAGCTACGTCGGCATCAGCGCCAACATGAAAGGCACCGACGCAGCGCCCGAGGTGTACGACGCGAGCAAGTACACCGGCATTCGCTTCAAGGCGAAGAAGGGAGCCAATCAGGCGCGGCCGGTTCGGTTCAACTTGGCGACGCCGTTCACCGAGGGCGCGGACAGCGGCGGCACCTGCGTCGAGGACGTCAACAAGGACATCCGCTGTTACAACCATTTGGGGCGCTTCCTTACGAACGACTACGAGCTCACGGATCAGTGGAAGACGTTCACGTTCTGCTTCGATCGCGACTACTATCCGCTGTTCGTTCCGGCGCATCCGTCGAACGAAGAGCGGCGGTCGCTCGCGTCGAACGTGCTCAAGATCCAGTTCCAGTTCAACAAGCATAAGGTCATCCCCAACGACGCGAGCACCACCACACTGCCGGACCCGCCGGCGGACCCCAGCTTCGATTTCTGGCTGGACGACATCGAGTTCGTGACGGAGGAGTGCCCTGGGCCGTCGTTCACGTCGAGCGCGGGTTCGCAGATCCCGTTCCCGCAGAACAAGCCTTACGGCATGTGCATGCCCGTCACGGATGCGGCGAAATTCAATGGTGCGATCGTCGCCGCGTACAACCACTGGAAGCGGCAGTTCGTGGTCGACGCCAACGGTGGCAAGCGCATTACGGGCCCAGACGTGGATAATCAGACGCCCTCGGAGGCCATGGGCTACGGCATGATGATTGCGGCCGCCATGGGGGACCAGGAAGCGTTCGACGCCTTCTGGAGTTACACGAAGCAGAATCTCAACGGCACGGGCGGCGTCATCAGGTGGCGGTCGGACGTCGGCCCCGACGGCGGCTCGGCGACGGACGGGGATATCGATATCGCTTACGGTCTGATGATGGCAGCAAAGCAGTGGGGAGGAGCTCAGTACACGAGCGATGCACAAGCCCTGATTCAGGCCATCTTGACCCTCGACATGAAAGGCGGGTTCACGCGGCCAGGCAGCAACTATCCTGATAGGGGCGTGCTGGACCAGGCCTACAATCCATCGTACTTTGGGCCGGCCTGGTATCGAGCCTTCCAGACACTGACCGGTCAATGGAGCGCAATCATTGCAAAGGACTACCAAATTCTGAATGCTTGTGAGGCCGACTTCGGAAAGGGAATGGGTCTCGTCCCGGATTGGTGTTATACGGATGGCCGCAAGGCGAATCCGGGCGACTTCATGGCACAGGTCGTCGGGGGATTTACCGAGATCGTCTACGGCTACGACGCCGCTCGCGTTCCGTGGCGGATCGGTGCCGACGCGTGTCTGAGTGGCAGCAACGAGGCGATCGCCTATCTGAACAAGCTGATCGGCTTTTTCGCGAGTAAGTACGAGAACGGCGCGCGAATCGAGCGATTGTATGCTGGCGTGAACAGCGGGGGGTCGACCTTGTCTCAGTCCGTGCAGAACCAGATGTCGTTCATCGGGCCGGTCGGGGTCGGGGCGCTCGCACTGCCGATGCACCGCACGACGGCGGACCGTGCCTTCCGGGCGGTGCTCGACATCATCGAGAACCCGGAGTTCAACCGCCGGTACTACCCGACGACTCTCGGCCTCATCACCCTCCTCCAGATGTCCGGCAACTTCTTCGCGGTGCCCTGATCGCATCGGGGCTCGTCAGGCGGCGAGGGCCAAACGCCTCGGGCCTTCGCCGCCTGCTCGCATCCGGGGCGCGGGCGCGCTGTGGTGACCCGAGGGCGGTACGCCCCTTTCCTGCGGCCGTCCGCCAGCCAGCCTGGAAGGACGTGCCGGCAGCCCCGTGGTTCAGCCGAACGCGGGGCCACTGTCCATCACCGTTTGGGACCGGTCGGGCAGCGAACAGGGGATAGCGAGCAGCGAGCGGTAACCGCCTGCCCAACTGCATCCTGACGAGCGCTGCCCATGCGTGGATGCTGGGCGCATGACGACGAAGCGCAAAGTGAGTGACCCATCAGCGACGCCGGGGTGACGTAACCGCCTGCCCAACTGCATCCTAAGTGACCTGCCCAAGCGGTGATGACTGGGCGAATAAAGACCGGTCCTTTAACAACACTTAGGTGAGCGGCGAAAAAAGAGGAAGCAATAATA
>QGUH01001306.1 GCA_003242355.1 Pseudomonadota bacterium | reverse complement strand
GGTTTGCGCTTTACGGCTACCGGAAAAGGCCCGCGGGCTGCGTGTGGCGATGTTCGATGCGTCGTTGTTCATGGACCTGCATCGCCTGCCGGAGCTTTTTTGCGGATTTCCCCGGCAGCTCGGGCAAGCTCCGACGCGCTATCCGGTCGCGTGCTCGCCCCAGGCGTGGGCGTCCGCGGCCGCGTTCAGTTTCCTCGGCGCCGTCCTCGGCCTCTCGATCGATGCTGCCGAAGCCCGCGTCGTCTTCCGGCACCCGATGCTGCCGCCCTTCATCGAGCACCTCACGATCCGCAACCTGCGCGTCGGTCCGGGCGCGGTCGATCTCCGCCTCCACCGCTATCCCGAAGACGTGGGCATCACCGTGGTGCGCACGACGGGGCAGGTCGAAATCGTGGTCCTGAAATAGCGTGAGCAATGGGCGGCGCTCAAGACCGCCTCACTGTGTCTTCGAGCGCCGGCTACACGTTCCGCGCTCTGCCCGACTGCTCCTTCCGCGTTGCGTCGAGGTGCGTCGCTCGCGGGTCCGGAAGTTGCACGACTCGGGGTCCCGACTTCCGGGAAAGGAGAGACAGACATGGCATCACAGCAGGAGACGGCACGAGGGCGGCGTGAATCCGCCGGCAATCGCTCGAATCCAGCGCGCGGCATCCAGGCATCCCGGTCCGCGGCCGCCTCCGGGGCCGCGGAGCGCGACGAGGTCTATGGTCTCGTCAGCGTGCTCTATCATTCTCTGCAGGGGGCGGAAACCTACTCACAGTACATCGACGATGCTCGGCGCGCGGGCGATCACGAGCTCGTAGAGTTTTTCGAAGACTGCCGAGAAGAGGAGAGCGATCGCGCGACGCGCGCCAAGTTGCTGCTCGCCATGCGCCTCGACGTCGAGGAAATGGAAGAAGAGGACGAGGACGAAGACGAAGAAGACGAGGACGAGGACGAGGAAGACGAAGAGGAAGACGAGTGACGGCTCACCCGATCGGTGAGTGAATGGCCTCGGCCGAGGCCGCGCCACGGACCGAAGCCGAGGAGCGGACCGCCGCTCCTCGGCTTTTCGGCGCCGTGACGAACGACGAGGCCGCGGTCAGTCGGGGCGAATCACACCGCACGCGATCGGCTTGCCGGAGCCGCCCGAAGGCTGGGTGCCCTTGTCTTCTCCCTGGTGAATCACGATGGCGCGGTTGACGAAGCTCAGGGTGTCTCCCGGCCGAAGATTCGCCTCGGGAATCACGATCTCGAGCCGACCCGTGCCATCCTTGCCGATTTCGATGTTGCCGAGGTCGCCAAGGTGGCGCTCGGTTTGCGGGGGGAGCCCATGAGGGTGTTTTCGCGGGGCGAAGTGCGAGCCCATGCTCTGCCCGGCGATGTCGCTGCAATCTCCGAACCGATGGATGTGAACGCCCCGCTTGCCCGGAGGCGCCTTCTCCACGTCGACCACGACGCGCACGCCTTCGGGAGTTTCTTCGAAGTGGGCTTCACCCTCGAGGTCGATGCCCGTGACGGTCCGAAACTCTGCTTCCGCCGCGAGCCTCTTCGGGGCTTTCGCCGGCGCCGGTGGCGCGGGCTCCGTCGCCGCGGTGGGGATCGGGGCAGGGGTCTCGCCCGCCCCCGTCGGCGCCTCTTTGGTGGGCCCCCG
>QGUH01001305.1 GCA_003242355.1 Pseudomonadota bacterium | reverse complement strand
ACGGGATTAGAGGTTTTGTTCGGGTTTGTGGGCTCGGAGAGTTGGATAAGAGGATGGCTCAGGAGGTTCGCAATGGACAACGACTGGGGCCACTGCCAACACTGTAAGTTCTTCGACAGCCTGGCGCGCATTCCGCTCCCGACCGAGGAGGCGCACTGCAAACACCCCGAGCTCAGCAAGTACAAGCTCGTGGTGTTCGGCGCGAGCGGCTGCAGCGGTTTTCAGCTTCGGCCAGGGCTCCGCCCCGAGGTCGAGCAGCCGCCCGAGCAAGCGATGGAAGCGAGCGCATGAGTCTCGTGACATGAGTCTCGTGACATGAGTCTCGTGACATGAGTCTCGTGACATGAGTCTCGTGACATGGGTCTCGTGACATGGGTCTCGTGACGTGAGTCTCGTGACATGAGCTTCGCGAAGCGGGTCGCGTGCAGCGAACGAGCGCTCGCTTGCCGTTCGGGCGGTCGAGCCGCTCGGATGGTCGTCCATTCGGGCGATACGTTGGGCGCGTGGAACGCGGCTCGGATCACGCCCGGCCGGTGACGAGCCAACGCGCGAGCGAGCGCGACTTCCGTTCGGACGATACGGCAGGCGCGTGCAGCGCGGCTCGGGTCGCGCTCGGCGGGTGACGAGTGGGGGCGCTGGTCGATTAGGGCGGCTCGGTGTTGGTCGGGAGGTAGCCCCGGCGGACGCTCTCGGCGATCAGCGCTTCGGCGAAACGCCACAGCTCGGGGGAGCCGTCGGCGATGTGCTGGTTCTTGGCGCGGACCTGCTCGGCGGTGACGCCGTGGCGGCGCCACGTCGCCCCCTCGGACATGAAGTTCGCGAGCAGGGGCTGGAGGCGATCGAGCGCGGCCGCGAAGCGCGCGTCGGGAGAGGCGCGCTTCTCGAATTCGTCCCAGAGGGCGCGCAGGCGCTCTCCGTCGGGCGACGGTAGCAGGGCGAAGAGGCGGTCCGCGGCTTCTTGCTCGCGCCGTGCGTGGCGGGCGCGCGCCGCGTCGTCGGCGTAGAGCAACAGATCGCCGGCGTCGATCTCCACGAGATCGTGGATCAAGAGCATCGCTTGCACTCGGGCGAGGTCGACGCCCGGCGGGGCATACTCGGAGAGCACGAGGGCCATCAGCGTGACGTGCCAGGAGTGCTCTGCGCTCGTCTCGGGGCGGCGGGTCCCGGACACGACACTCTGGCGCTCGATGAGCTTGAGCCGATCGACTTCCTTGAGGAACTCGATCTGCCGTTCGAGGCGGGTGGCATCCACGCGGGGCGTGCTAGCGCGCCTGGCTCATCGGCTCAAGGTGCGGCGCGCGCAGCGAGCAGCGCTATCGCGAGCACGATGAGCGCGAAGGCGGCGGAAAGAGCGAGGGATCGGCCTTCCCGACTTGGGCGGCCCGAAATCTCGGCTCAGGGCGTGCAGTAGTCGCGGCTTTGCAGGCGCACGAAGCTCTCGGCGAGGATGCCGCCGGAAGCGCGGAGGCCCTCGATGGCCGAGCGGACGTTTTGCGCCGTTGCCTGGCCCTGCACGGTGAGCATCGCGACGTCGAGCGCGTACAGGCGGTGCTCGTACACGGGGCCGCACGCGCCGGAGCCGAAATAGCTCGCCATCCCGCCGGCGCTGAACCCGCCTTGTTTGGCGCCGT
>QGUH01001304.1 GCA_003242355.1 Pseudomonadota bacterium | reverse complement strand
TCTCGATTCAGGCGCAGATCCTCGAGCTCCTGAAGCGGTTGCAACGCGAGCTCGGCATCGCGTACCTGTTCGTCACGCACGACCTCGGCATCGTGCGCTACATCGCCCACCGTGTTGCCGTGATGTACCTCGGGCAAATCGTCGAGCTGCGCGCTTCCGAAGCGCTCTTCACGGCGCCGTCGCATCCGTACACGCGCGCGCTCGTCGCCTCCAGCCCGCGCATCGGCGCCGCATCCAAGGGCAGCGTGCCGTTGCTGGGCGGTGAAGTGCCTTCTCCCGCGCGCCCGCCCTCGGGTTGCCGCTTCCACCCGCGCTGTCCCGAGCGCTTCGACCCGTGCCCGCGCGAAGCGCCCGAGCTTTACGCCCTCGCCGACGGCGGGCAGAGCCGCTGCTTTCTGTGTCGGAAGGCGTGATCGGCGGGGGGCGTCGAGCCTTCGTCGCGCGGTTCATGGCTCACGCGGAAGGCGTGATCGGCGGGGGGCGTCGAGCCTTCGTCGCGCGGTTCATGGCCCACGTCGGAAGGCGTGATCGGCGGGGGGCGTCGAGCCTTCGTCGCGTGGTTCATGGCCGCCCCGGACATGGTTCGGGCGGCCGCCGGTGACGCTCACGCGAGCGCTACGAACGCCGTCGCACCGTTCGAGACGTCGCACTCGCTGTCGACGGCAGCAGGGGGATGCGCGAGCATTCGCACATGCGCGATCTGGAGCTCTTCATCGTCGACAAGAACGATACGTCGTGGTCTCTGCGCCCCTGGCTCGTACTCGTCCACTACGGCATTCCGTTTCGTGAGACGTCGTTCGTTTCTGCCGATCCGGAAACGCCGAAGAACATCCGCGCGATTTCCCCGACGGGGCAGGTGCCGGTGCTGCGCGTCGGCTCGCGTGTCGTTTGGGAAAGTCTGGCCATCATCGAGACACTGGCAGACTTGTATCCCGAGCTCCCCATTTGGCCGCGCGATCTCGAGAAGCGGATGCACGCACGCTCCCTCAGCGCCGAAATGCACGCGGGCTTCGTCGAGCTCCGCCGCCACTGCACCATGAATCTCGCTCTCCGCACGCGTGTGGAGCTCGACCCCGCGCGCCGTCGCGAGCTCGATCGTTTCGAGCGCATGGTGGAGGCCGCGCGTGCCGAGGCGGGTTCGGACGGGCCGTTTCTGTTCGGCGCGTTCTCCGCCGCGGATGCCATGCTCGCCCCCGTAGCGACGCGCATCGTGAGCTACGGCCTGGACGTCGGCCCCATCACGCGTGCCTGGGTGGAAGCCATCTTCGACCTTCCGGCCTTTCGTCGGTGGGAAGCGGAGGCGCGGGCGGAGCGGGAGACGCGCCCGCCTGCAGCGAACATCGGGCAGCCATTGAACGGCCGTCTCGAAGAGCGAATCCCGGAAGGGCCGTGCTACGCGGTCATCTTCACCAGCCGCCTGCGCGGCGAGCCCGCCGGATATGCCGATACTGCCCGGCGCATGGTCGAGCTCGCGCGAAACACGCCGGGCTACCTCGGTCTTACGAGCGCGCGGGGAGCGGACGGCCTGGGCATCACCGTGAGCTACTGGTCGTCGCTCGACGCAATCGCGGCGTTCCGTGCGAACAGCGAGCACGTCGCAGTGCAACGGGCCGGGCGCGAGCAGTACTACGA
>QGUH01001303.1 GCA_003242355.1 Pseudomonadota bacterium | reverse complement strand
CTTTTTTTGGGCCCCACGCCGGGGGGCCCGCGCGGCGCCGCTCCAGAAGCGAATTTCCCCCCGCAGCGCGCTCTCCGCCTCGATCTTCGGCGGGGGCGGGCTCGGCCGCGGGGCTGCCGCACGCTGCCCGGCATCCTGCGGGACCGGGCGCGGCGCCGCGCTCGGGCTCGGCGGCGCGCTCTCCTCGTGAGCTTCCGCGGCGCTCGGCGGCGGTGCAGGCGGAGCAACGCGTTCGACGATGCGCGCCGATCCCGGAGCAGCGGGCGGCGGCGCGGGTGCGTCGTTCTCCATCATGGACGTGATGGCGATACCGGAGGCGACGATCGCCGCCGCGGCCAACCCGCTTCCCAGGAGCTTTACCGCGACGAGCGTTCCGCCGAGGCCAATCGCTCGCCGCATGCGGCGCGACAAGCGCGGCCCGGGACGCTCGGCGCGCATGGCCTCGAGCAGCGAGCGCTCGAGCGGCGTCGCGTCCTCGTCTGCCCAACGCTTCGGTTCCGTCATGGCTCGCCCCTTCTCGAGCGCCGCTCGATGCGTTCGAGCTCGGCGCGGAATGCCTCGCGCGCGCGCCGGAGACGCGACGCCACCGTGCCCACGGGGATCCCGACGAGCTCTGCGATTTCCGGCGTCGAGAGACCCTCGATCTCGAACAGGATGAACACGGTCAAAAGCTCCTCGTTGAGCGTTGCCAGGATGCGATCGGCGAGCCGGAGCGCGCTCCGTTGGTGTGCGAGCGCTTCGGCCGGCGCCGTGGAATCGGCGCGCAGGTCCATGTCCTCTTCGAGCTGTACCCGCCGCCGCGCACGGAAGGCGGTCTGCGCGAGGCGCATCGCGGTGCCGAACAGAAATGCACGCTCGCTTCCATGTCGGATGTCCCCCAACCGCTCGGCCGCGATCAGAAACGCTTGTTGGGTCGCGTCGGCAGCCGCGTCCGGCCCCAGGCCCATCCGGCGCAGCATGCGCCAGATGAACTCGTGATGAGCCCTGAACATCTGCTCCAGCCGCGCTCGGGCGGCCGAGCCTTCCGGCGCGTTCGTGCTCTCGAGCTGAAGCAGCGACGCACCGGACATTCACCGTATTATGCGGAGCGGGCCCTCGGCGATCACGGAAAACGCACGCCCGCGCCCGCGCCGGCCGTGACGGCCACGCCAGCTACCCGATGAAAGACGACCGGCTCGATTTGATACCGGTCGCGCGCGAGCGGGGCGGCGCCACGAACGAGCGCCACGATCTCGAGCCACCGCGCGGGCTCGACGGAAACCAAGCCGGACGCCCCGAACGCCCACAATGGTCGGTCCGCGCTCCGCGACTCCAGAACGCCGCTCGCACGGGCAGTGAGGATTCCACCGCTCGCGGCCGCACACGGGCGCACCCGGACGATGGCCATCGACAGCGCGACGGGACAGAGCTCGAGCGTGAGCTCGGTCAGCGCGAAATCCGCACGCCCCGAGCCCGCGGGAAATCCTCCGCGCCGCGCGTGACTCACGCCGAGACGCGCCGCCGGACGAAGCGCTCCCTCTGCCTCGCGTTCGACGGACACGTACACGCCCGCGCCGGGCAAGGCGCCGGGTGCCGGACCCACGGTACCGAGCGCCGTGACGCCCGTTGCGAATCGAACTGAACCGGACGTCGG
>QGUH01001302.1 GCA_003242355.1 Pseudomonadota bacterium | reverse complement strand
GCGTTACCCCGACGCCGCCCTCGCCGAGCTCCGGCGCGCGCTCGCGGCCCGCTCCGGGGTGGAGCCGGAGGCGGTGATTGCCGGAGTGGGCAGCGACGAAATCATCACGGTGCTCCTCACGGCGCTGTCCACGCCGCGCCGCGGCACCGATGCGCCCACGGTGCTGACCACGACCCCGACGTTCGTGATGTACGCGATGAGCGCGCGCGTCCGCGGACAGCGCGTGATCGAGGTGCCGCTCGACGAACGGTGGGATCTCGACGAAACGGCGTTCGTCGCGGCGCTGCGCGAGCACCGACCCGGGCTCGCGTTCATCGCGAGCCCCAACAACCCGACCGGCAATCTGATGGACCGCGCACGGCTCGAGCGCGCGATCGCGGCGGCGCCCGACACGCTGTTCGTCATCGACGAAGCGTACATCGACTACTCGGCTCGGAATCAGCTCGACCTGTATCGTCGCTACGGCAACGTGGCCGTGCTGCGCACGCTCTCCAAGATCGGCCTCGCGGCGCTGCGCGTCGGTTGGCTCGTCGCACACCCCGACCTCGTGCGCGAGCTCGACAAGGTGCGCCTCCCCTACAACCTGCCGACGCTCTCGCAACGGCTCGCGGTCGTCGCGACGACCGAGCTCGCGGAGGAGCTCGCGCTCGGAACGGCGCGCGTGATCGCCGAGCGCGAGCGCCTCGCCGAGCGCCTTTCGCGATTGCCCGGCGTCGAGGTCACGCCGAGCCAGGCCAACTTTCTCTGGGTCGGCTGCGAGCGGAGCGCGGAAGCGATCTTCGACGGTTTGCGCGCGCGCGGGATTCTCGTGCGCAGCTTCCATGCGCGGGGTGGGCGCCTCGGCCAACGGCTCCGCGTGACGATCGGCACGCCTTCGGAGAACGACGCCTTCTACGCGGCCTATGAAGCCCTCGTTTCGTGAGCTCGCGCACGACCTGGGGCGGAGGGTGGTCCCGTTCGCGCTGCTCGCGTCGGCATGCCGCTTCGAGCCGGGGCCCGTCACGCGCGTCGTCGATGGCGTGCCGCGCGAAGGGCGCTACGTCGCGCCCGACGCGTATGCGGCCTACGCGCGCGGCGCCCTGCACGAGGCGCGCGGCGAGCTCGCCGCGGCGCTCGCGCACTACGAAGCGGCCCTCCGCGAAGATCCGCGTTCACCAGAGATTCTCGCGCGCATCGGGCACCTGCACTGCCTTCGCGCACGCTCTCCCGGCGATCGCGCGGCGCAAGCAGCGCGCCAAGCGTTCGCCAGAGCCACCGCCCTGGATCCGAGCTCGACCGTCGCCTGGTTCGAAAGCGCGCGCTGTCAACGGAGACAGGGCAACCTCGACACGGCGCTCGCCCAAGCACACGAGGCCGCGCTGCTCGATCCCGAATCCATCGCAGCCTCCGTACTGGTCGCCGAAATCTGCGAGCAGCGCGGGGATACGGCGTGCGCGGCACGGTGGCTGGACGCCCTCGTGGTGAAGCACGCCGAATCACGCCCTGCGTGGAACGCGCTGCTCGCACTCGCCGAGCGCAGTGGCGACGCCGGGCGAGCCCTGCGCGCGCGCCGCGCGCCCGCGGGCCTCGGCCAACCCGCACCTCCGCAGGAAGCCCTCGAAGACGCGTTGCTGGCGGGGGGGCCCCCCGCCGC
>QGUH01001301.1 GCA_003242355.1 Pseudomonadota bacterium | reverse complement strand
TGCTCGTCGACCTCGCTCCCGAGCTCCCGCATCGATGGCGTCGGAGACGTCGTGAACGAGCGTTTCCTTCGGCCGTCGTTCCTTTCGGAGCGTGACGTTACGGCGCGACGCTACTCCGCAGCCGTCGCGAGCTCTTCTTCGACGACCGCGGTGCGGCGCAGCGGGATGACGCGGCCGAGCTTGTCTTTCGCCATTTCGAGCGCTTGCTCGCGAAGGACGGGCGCCTTCTCGCGCGCGTACCCGAAGAGCTCCGCCGACGCTCGACGGACCACGGGGAGCGCGCCGCGCACGGCGGCGGGCGTGCCCTTGCCGGCGCGCACCACGCCGCGGGCAACGCTTTCGAGCGTGCGCTTGGCGCTCGCGAGCGCGCGTTCGGCGGGTGTCTTGCCGAACACCTCGGCGACCTCGTACACGAGATCGGCCGTGGTCGTGGTCGCCCGGTGTGGCGGGTGGTGCAGGCTCGAGGCGTAGCGCGGATTTTCCTTCACGAACGTTCGCACCTGCTCGAGCGTCAGCCCCGTCTTCTCGAGCGCCTGGTCGAGCTCCGCCTGCGCCGCTTGCTTGGCCTTGAACAGGTACATCTGCACGCGGCTCTGGAAGTTCACGGCGCCGTCGCCGCTCGTCTCCACCGCGCAGAAGATGGTTCCGGGATAGCGCTCGGTGATGAGCGACTGCACGCCGTCGCTCACGCCGGAGCTCGGCATGCACCCGAACGGCTTCACGCTCACCGTCATCGTCGCCTTGTTCTCGACGACGTTGAGGATGAGCTTGCCCACCTCCATGTGCCCCTCGCCGCCGCGCAGATCGTTGTTGTAGAAGGGCGCGGCGACCTCGGCGACCTCGTCCATGTCGGGCAGGTGGTAGCCGTAGAAGCCGCCCGCGTATGCGAACGTCTGGAAGCCCGCGCGCAGGGCTTTGTCGGCCGCCCACAGGCCGATGCGCCGCGTGAACACTCCGAACTCGCCCGTTCCGTCGAGCCCCGCGCGCGCCTTGTCGTGGCGGCGGAGCAGCGCGCGGTTCGCCGTATCGAAGGCGACCTCCCAGATGTTGTAGAGAATCCAGGCGGAGACGAACTGGATATCGCACTCGGCGCCCTCGCGCTCGAGGAAGCGCTGCAGCTGGTAGTTGCCGTCGCCCTCGGTGGTCATGGCCCAGAACTCGCCGATGATGGCGACCTTGGGCTTGAGCACGGTGCGATCGACCTCGACCTTCGCGAGCACCTCCTTCGCGCGGAGCAGGGCGAGCAGGATCGAACGGCGCTCGTAGAGCGCGTCGTAACAAATCTTCTTCGCCTCGGCGAGCGCGCGGTCCGTCGCGCCCGGCACGACCTCGTACGGCCGGATGCGGTACCCCAGGCCATTGAGCACGTCGCCGGCGATGAGCGCCTTGAGCAGCGCGATGAAGAACTTCGGCTTGAGCTCGAGCCCCGACTCCTCGCCCGTGGCCTGGCTGAGCCCGCCCTGCTGCTGGAACAGCATCACGCGGAACCCGTCGAAGCCCGCGTCGCGCAGCGCCTTCCGGTACTCGGTGACGTACATGCCGAAGCGGCAAGGCCCGCACGCCCCGGCCGTCAAGAACACGTAGTTGTCGGGAATTGGCCGGGGGGGGGTGTCCTTAAAAAAAATATAACCTT
>QGUH01001300.1 GCA_003242355.1 Pseudomonadota bacterium | reverse complement strand
GGGCCCCCCCGTGCAGATCTTGCGCTTTATCCTATCCCCGCACACCACGGTAAGGTTCGACTGTCGATTCGTTCCATGCCGGACGAACGCCACCCTGTTTCCCCAGGCACGCTCTTCGCGCGGGGCGTTTGGCAGGAGGATTCCCTCCCGGCGGTCGAACTCGGAGAGGGCATTACAACTCCGCAGGTCGCTGCGATGGATCTCTCACCGATGCTGCTGGGTCAGGTGGATGGTCGACCGAGTTGGGCGGAGCGCATGCTCAGGCTTCGCGACAGCAGCGAGGTGGGACCATTCAGGCTCGCGTACCTCGAAGCGCTAGTCCGAGCCGCGGATATGCGTGCCAGCAGGCTGGCAGATCAGCGCGCGAAGTATTCCAAAGGAGGCCAGGTGTGAGTGAGCCACTGTCGCTGAACGGGTGCACGGCCGAGCCGCTAATGGGATACCTCAAGGCTCTTGGGGTTCTTCGGTTGGTCTGCCAACAGGCGGATGCGGATGTGCGGGCGTGCTGGGAGGGTGGTGTTTTCAAGCTGTATACGAATCTCGACCGCGACGCACTAACAACGTTCTTTCGAGACTATTACAGACCCACACCGCTCCTGGCGCCCTGGAATGGCGGATCGGGGTTTTACGTCAAGCTCGATGTCGACAGGTTTCTTGAAAGCAGGGGCGCGGAGATCGCGTTCAAGTCCCGTGAGGCTGTAGATGCGATCGACGCCATCGAATCTTCGGACACCGACCGGCTCGCGTCATATCGAGAGCAGATTCGGCAAACGAAAGCAGCTCTTGGCAGGATCGCAAACCGAGTCGATTTTGTGGAACTCCTCGCTGAACCGTTGAAGCAGTGGCCTGGAGCCACCACACGACAGGCCAAGAAGCGGGTAAAGGACTACGTTTCGAAGGTCCTTAACGCGATCATGCTCTTCCGGTCCGGCGACGAAACATATTCGATCGACAAGGCCGAGAAGGACGCGTTCATCTCCGATCTCCGCGGCAAAGTGCTCACAGACGACGGCCTGCTCTGGCTCGACGCGGCGCTGGCCATGCGAACGGGCGCCAAGAAGAACCGGATGGAATCTCCGACGCTCGGGAGCGGCGGGAACATCGGCAACAGCGATTTCTCTGCCCGGTTTGCGCAGCTGCTGCCGGAAGTCATGACGTTCCGCACGGGCGATCCGCCTCCATCCAGATCTGAGGTCTGGCTTTCCTCCGCTCTCTTCGGCACGCCCACCCGAGACCTGGAAAGGGTGAGCGTCGATCAGTTCAATCCGGGTAAAGCGGGTGGTGCCAATGGAACGCAGGGACTGGAGGCCGCGCCGATCCTGAACCCGTGGGACTACCTGCTGATGATGGAAGGCGCACTCGTCCTGTCAGGTAGCACCTCCCGCCGTTTCGGTGCTGGCCGCGATGGAGTCAGTTTTCCATTCATCGTAGCGAGTTCCCGAGCGGGTTACGGGTCCATCGGCGTTGAACAAACGCGTGGTGAAGCCTGGCTTCCGCTTTGGTCGGCGCCGGCGTCGTACTCCGAAATTCGAGCGCTTCTGAGCGAGGGCCGTGCGGAAGTAGGACGCAGCCGTGCAGAATCAGGTCTGACGTTTGCCCAGGCAATCGCGAGTCTCGGTGTGGACCGGGGGATTCAA
>QGUH01001299.1 GCA_003242355.1 Pseudomonadota bacterium | reverse complement strand
GGGTGCTGGGTTAGAGCGCCCTGGGGCTGGTGTGGGTGTTGGGGGGTAGAGCGAGAAACGGTTAGGAACGCGCCGAGACATGCGGAAAACAGCGTCGGACAGAGTGCCCGCGTGGGGAGGGGCCCCGCCGAGTTCACCTCGGCGGGGAGGGGCGGCGCGTGCCGCCCCTACGAAACGAGGCTAGAACGCCGATTCGGTCAAACCGATCGGCGTTCTAGGAGCGCACCGTGGGAACGTAAAGATCCCGATGTAAGCGCTTGCCAGGCGGAACGCGTCCGTGTACGGATTTGGATGAGTCTCAGGCATTCCGCCGCTTGCCTCGCCGCACCCCTCTAATCTCGCCTCCTCGCCGATGTTGGATCCGCTGATCTCGGGCATGGTGGTGGCTGGACGATACCGGCTCGAGCATCGTCTGGGCACCGGCGCCGCTGGATCATTGTGGCAGGCGCGCGACGTCGTCGCGGGGCGACCGTGCTCGGTGCGGCTGGCCGACGAGGGCGGGCTCGACCTCGGCGTCGTTCGGGCGCGCTTCGAGGCGGAGGCGCGCGCGGCAGAAGCTCTGCGATCCGAGAACGTGGTCAACGTCCTCGATCACGGTGAGTGGATGGGAATGCCCTTCGTCGTCTTCGAAGCGCTCGAAGGCGAGGATCTCGCGACGCGGCTTCGGCGAGAAGAGCGCTTGGACGCCGCTTCCGTTCACGAAATCGTGTGCGGTGTGGCGCGTGCCCTCGCTCGCGCCCACGAGCTCGGAATCGTGCATCGCGATCTTAAACCCGAGAACATCTTTCTCGTGCAGACGCCGGGCGGCACGATCCCGAAAGTGCTCGATTTCGGCATCGCCGGGGGCGACGGAAGCGCGGTGAACCGGGCCACGAAGTGCGGGCCGCAGGTCGCGCTACCGTTCTACGCGAGCCCCGAGCATGCCCTCGGCAAGCCCGTCGATTTCAGGACCGATTTGTGGTCGCTCGGCGCGATCGCGTTTCACTGCCTCACGGGTCATCCGCCCTTCGAGAGCACGGCTCACGGCGAGCTGCTCGCGCGGATCGCCTCCGACGACGTGCCCAAGCTCTCGGATTACCTCGACGACGTACCGCCCGCTCTCGAGGCGTGGCGCGAGAACGCGCTCTCGAAGGATCCGGAGCTGCGCTTTCAATCTGCCGAGGAGCTCGCCGAAGCGCTCGGCGATGCGCTCGCGCGTGCCACTCCGACGGGTTTCGCTTCTCCCGAGTGGCAAGGGGAGGCTGCCGACGAAAACCCGTCGTCGCGCAAAGCGACCGAGTTGCTGCCGCCACCACCGCCGCCTCCGCCTCCGCCGAGTCCGGACGACGTCGAATGGTTGCTCGGCCTTCCACCACGGCAGAGCCCACCCGCTGCCGAGGTGCTCAGTGAGTCGCCCCTCAGTCAGCAGCGCGATCTGCTCGCGCCGTACGCGGGAACGAACACCCGTCGCCGGCGGATCCGCATCGCGATCGGCGCGTTCATGGGAGTGCTGCTGGCGATCGGCGCGGTTGCCGTGATGCGCACCACGGCCCAAACGGACGGCCTCACGGCAGCTCGCCTCCCGGAGCCGGGTCCTGCGGGGGCACCCGTGTCCGCGGCGCGTCGGGACCCGATCCCGGCCCTTCCGGCGCCGTGGCC
>QGUH01000297.1 GCA_003242355.1 Pseudomonadota bacterium | reverse complement strand
TGCTTGCCCCCCCGTGCGCGGTCCCAACCCGGTTGGGGCGCCCTGTCCCCGAACCGCCACTGCGTCAAAGCGGGCTGGGGCCCCCCGCGCCCATGCCGGGGCAGCGGCGGGAGCCCGGCGGCATCCTCTCCCCGAATGTCCACCGCGGGATGGCGCGGGTTGCCGCTCTCGAACCGCGAGAGGACGCGCAGCGCCGCTCGATCGGGTGTGGGCGCCAGTGCTTGCCAGCCGAGCGCCATGCTCGGCAGAAGCGGCGTGCGGTTCTCCATGTCGAGCACGGTCACGGTGAGCCCGCCCTGGCGGACGTGCACCCGGAACTCGAGTCGAAGCGCGCGAACGGAGCCCTCGGGCGCGAGCCACGCTCCGATGCCCGTCGCGCGCGCGGTCGCATCGGGCGCCGGTGTGGCGTAGTGGGCGGTGGCCACCGGAAGCGCCGGCACGGGAGCGCGCCCACGCCGACGATCGCGCCGGCGCGCGGCCTTGCCGTTCTCGAGGGGCGCGGGAGGGGGCGCGACGACCGGAGGCGGCACCTGGGGAGGCGTGGGCTCACGGCGCGGGATCTGTTGCCGTGCCTTGTTGCGGACCGTGATCAACAAGGCGGCGACGTGCTTGCAATGCTGTCCCGTCTTCTGGAACGCGGGGCACGTGCAATGCGACGTGATTCCCTCGCCACCGAGGCGGATCGTCACCTCGTAGGGATCGGGATCGGAGCCGCGAACGCGCCCTTGCGCGCTCGAATCGTTGAGGTGCACCTCGTCCACGACCCTACGCTTCTCGTAGTCGAGGCCACGCAAGAACGTGCGCGCCCCGAGCAGCCGTCGGAGGCCTCGGTCGGAGAGAGTCGAAAGAGCATCGGCGAGAGAGGACAAGTTCAGTTCTCGAATGGTCAAATGCCGCAGAGCGGCGAAATCCGGTTCATCCCAGGAAGGGTGCGATGGTGAGTGCGGTGCAAGCCGTCGCCAGGGCCAGGGCGTGGGCGGCAGGGCCGGCCGAGTGCCCGAGAACCAGTGCGAGGGCTTCTCCCGCAGCCGCCACCGGGGCGTCCCCCGCGGCTCGCGCCGGCCTCTGCCACGAGAGAACGGCGTGCGCAGCGTCCAGCGTTAGTGCTGCAGCAAACCCGGTGAAACCGGCGGCTACCACGAAACCCGCGAGACTCTCGGCGGCCTCCGCGCCCCCCAGCAACCGGATCCCGAGTACGAAGGCTACGGGGGCACCGAATACCCCCACAACGTGTGTCAGCAAACGCCGTCGCGCAAGGCGGGCCGCCGTATCGACGCACACCTTGTAGCTCGGGGAGAAATCCTCGGGCAGACGCGAGATGCCGGGCCCCGGCGGAAATCCGCCGACTTGGCGCTCGATCTCGACGTACAACCGGTGTGCGCCGGAGAGGGCGCTGCGCGCCGACGCCCCCGAGTAGGCGAGGACCAGCGCTGCGCCGAGCACCGCCGAACAGAGCACCATCGGCTCCAGCAGGTCCACGTGCGCGTCGGGCGGCAGCGCTGCCAGGCCGGGCACGGCGAGCGCGGCGAAGAAGGCCGTTGCCCCCGCGGTCAGCACGAGCCCGGAACGACCGGCGAGCGCCGCGAGCCGCGTTTCCTCGAGGCGTTGAACACGGCGTTGCGCTTCGGCATCGTTGCCGCCGAGGGCGCCGAACGCGCGGGCAGCGCTCGCCGTGATGCCCACGCTGCCAGCCGCGACCGCGAACGGCATCATGCCCGCCAGCGCGGAGAGACCGACGAGCCCCGCGAGCAGGCCCGCGCCTTCGCTCTCTGGCGCGCCCTGTGCGGCGAGCAGGACGATGGCAGCGAGAGCCGCCGCCGGAACGAGCGCGGTTTCGAGCCCCAGGCCGAGGCCACCGAAAGCGGCGAATCCAGCGCGCAGCGGCTCGCCATCCGGGCCGAGCTCGCGCCGTCGCAGAAAGCCGACTCCCGAGGGCACCGCCGCGAGCACACTGCCGACCACTCCGAGGGCACCGCCGACGAACACGAGGCCTCGGTGCTCGCTCCCGAGCCACAGAGTCGCGCCGAGCAGGGCGGCGAGCCCAATCAACGCACCACTCGCGTGGCCGCGAAGGAGCGCCATGCTGGGGCTCTCCATTTCGCGCGTGCGCACGACGCCGACGCCGAAACCACAAGCGACGACGAACAAGGCACGCACCACGAACGGCAAGAGCAGTCCCGAGAGCGGCGCGCCGTCGGCAACGAGCCGCGCCGCTAGCGAGAACGCCAAGAGGTGCGTGGCTCCCGCGAGCGCGAAGGCGAGCGCCGCGCTCGCGGCGTGCCCACCGAGCAGGCTCCCGGTGACTTCGCCGACGAGACCGGGGTTGCGAGGGTCGTCGCGCGAAAGGCCGGCATCGAGCTCGAGGGCGAGTCCCCCGGCGACTTCCGAGGCCGCGCGATACGTGCCGGCGGTGCGCTGCACGACGAGACCCGTCAACGCGGCGCCGAGCGTGAACCCTGGCAACACCAGCGCGATCTCCTGAGCCAGCGCGAGCGCGGTGTTCGCGTCGAGCGTGGTGCCGCTCGCGAGCACGAACGGAGCGCCGAACGACACCGCGAGACCGAGCAGGGCGAGCGCTTCGATCGCGAGCCCGACGGAGCCGCCGAAGCGCACGGCGACGAGCAGCACGTGGTCCAGGCTCTTCTGCGCATGGTGTGCCGCCTGCACGCCCACGCGGACACCGAGACGCGTCGCCGCGTACGCCACGACCCAGCCCAGCCCGCTTCCCAACAGGACCGATGTGGCGCCGAGCAGGCCTGCTTGCAGCGGCGAGAGCCGGGAGCTCAGCGGCAGCACGAAGGCGTGGAGGACGAGGAGGATCACGCCGGCGGCAGCGGCCAACACGGCAACGTCGCGTGCCGAGCGCGCGAGCACGGCTCGACTCGCGCGGTCGAGGGCGCTCGCCAGCCGCTCGAATCGGGACGCCCGATCCTCGCTCCTCGCCAAAGCTCGGCTCACCAGCATCGCGAAGGCGAGGCCAGCTGCTTCGATCCCGAGGATCAACGCGAGTTCTGTCACGGCGTGATCGGAGGGCGCGGCTCGGACGCCCGAAACGGGGCTGCGAGCGGAACCCGCGCACACACGGGCTGCTACTCGTCAGCCGCATCACCGCTCGCGGGTTTGCTCCTGGCGGAACCCAACCGGAAGCACCGGGATTCGAAACCAGAGCGCGCCCCCAGGAGCAGTCAGCCTGGAGAGACGCGGTTCCGATAGCACGGGCCCCGGAGGGAGAGCAAGCCCCGGATTTCGGCGCGGCCGCCCGGGCGTTCTGCATCGGCCGTGGCCGAGGCCGTCCTCGGCTCGATTGGTTCTGGCCAGACTTTGCACTGCCGGCGGGAAAGGCTCCTGCTGCGCGTCCTTCGTGCCGGGGCCTGCCGAGGAACGGGGCGAAGGGATCGCCGTCTCGACGTTCGAACGAACCTCCGCCCGCACGCTCGCCACGCGACGAAACGCGTCACGCTCCGTAACGAGCCCACGAGGGCTTCGCCGGCCCATCGCCTCCGGTCTTCGGACTCGACGGGCGGACTCGAGCGCCGCGCAAAGCGCGCTCTCACTTCTTCGATTGCATGACCATCAGATGATACTCGCCGAACTCGCTCTGACCGAGTGTGTAGAGCACCTCGACGAGGAGTCGGTAAGGCGTCGTGTGATCCGCAACGATGATCGCGGTGGAGCTACGCGTGTCCTGGCCCTTCGCGCGGCGCACGGCGATGTCCGTCTTGCGCGCGGCCTGGAGCGCGTTTCCGAGCGGAACGATGTACGGATCGTTCGGGCCGCCGCGCTTGTGCTGAGCGCCGACGCCGGTCTGGGCCATCGACTCGCGGCTCGGCAGCGAGAGGATCTTGTTTTCGCCGACGAGGATCTGACTCTTCGAAATGGTGACGACGACGCCTTCGTCGTGCGGCTCCGTGCGCACGATCGAGGTCGGCAAGCGTAGGTCGTCGCTCTGCGGGATTGCGGCGCTCGACTCACCCAGGCTCTTCAACAAGAAGACCAGGATGATCGTCATGATGTCGAGCATCGCGGTGATGTTGAGGAAGTTGATTTCGGGCTCGATCGCGTTCCGGCGAATCGCCTTCCGAAGCTCCGCCTTGTAGGCGATGATCGACGCCTTGGCAGGCTTGCCCTTGGCGGCGTTGGCGGGGGCACCGTCCGGTCGCGTCTGGCTCACTGCGGCACCTTGAAGTTGACGTTCGGGAAGAGCGGCTCGCCGTTGCTGGCCGTCCGCATCGCGTCGACGACGTTGATGATCGTCTGGTAGTCCGTCGCCGGATTCGCCGAGACGTAGAACTGCGTCTCGTTCTTGAAATCCTCGGAGGCTTTCTTCAGCCGCTCGGCGCACGCGGTGAGCGCCGCGTAGTCGTAACGACCGTCGCGCTTCGGGATCGCGATGCCGGGGCCGACACCTTGGCAGCCCGGCGCGACGTTGCCTCCGGAGGCTTTCAACGAGAACCCCTCGTTGACGATCAAGACCGTGAGGTTGAGCGCCTCGGACGGCATGTCGCTGCGCACCCCGCTGCTGCGACTGGCAGGCGGCGTGGTTTCGATGCTCGCCGTGAACGTCACCGCGACCGTCGCGAGCACGAAGATGAGGATGTTGACGATGATATCGAGGAACGGAATGATGTTGAGCTCGCCACCCTCCTCGTCGGGAGCGAGCTCCTTGGGCTGGCTGAGACGCCGGATCTTGCTGCGCTGAGCGGCGCTGAGCGGCATGCGGAATTCAGCTCCGGACCTTCACCGAAACGCCGTATCGCGCTTTGCGTTCCGCGGCGGAAGCGAAGCCAAGAGGGGAAGCCACGAAGGCGAACCGTTTCCCGTCCGGGGCCGCGACGGACGACGAGCCCTCGGCGAGGGCGGCGGCGGGCGAGGGGGTCATCAATAGCTCGTGGCGCGCTGGGCCTGCGTCAGCGTGAGCAGGTTGAAAGTGCGCTCCATCGTGGACTCCAGATCGTGCTGAATCGCCTTCGCACGCGTGTGCAGCACGATGTGCGTGATCATGCAAAAGACGGCGATTCCGAGCCCGAGCGCCGTGTTGTACATGGCCTCGGCGATGCCGTTCGAGAGCAGTCGCTGCTTGTCGGCTTGGCTCAGCCCCGGATCGGCGATCGACGTGAAGGTGAGGATGAGGCCGCTCACGGTTCCGAGCAGCCCGATGAGCGTGGCGATGTTGGCGAGCGACCAGAGCGCCCCCACGCGCTTCTCCGCTTGGGGCTTCAGCTCCGAGAGCTTCTCGCTGAGCGCGGCGTCGATCTCGTCCGGGCCCTTGTTGGCGTGCGTCAGCCCGGCCTTCACGAGCTGCAGAATCGGGTAGTCACTCGCTTCACACAGCTTGATGGCTCGGTCGATGTTGCCGGCCGTCACCAGCTTTTTGATCTGGGCGAAGAATTCCTTCGAATTGACCCGGTACTGGGTCATCTGGAACCAGAAGCGCTCGACCACGATCGTCAACACCACGGCCGAGCAACACAGGTTCATGACCAGGAACGTCGGATTCTCTCGGAACGCCTCGATGAGCTGGCTGGTCCCGCTGGTGCCTTCGGCTGCAAGGAGCAAAAATTGCATCACCCCTACTTCCTTCTCAATTCAATATGCCAAGTGGTCGAAAGCGTTTTGGTTGCGCCCCGCGAGACAATCGGCTCTCGTTCGGCGGCACTATAGCTGTCGGTCCTCGAGAAGCGCAAGGTCCCATTTCTCTATGAATTCCCCTGGGTTCGCCCCGATCTGAGTGTGGGCGAGGGTGCGATCTCGTCACTCACCCTCGCGG
>QGUH01000296.1 GCA_003242355.1 Pseudomonadota bacterium | reverse complement strand
TTTTTTTCAAGCGAAGACGGGCTACGGAGATCTGGTCGGTCTTGTGGGGTTGGGGATTTGTATAAGAGGCAGGGCCCTTTCCGCGCCGCAGTGGCGGGGGTGCCCCTCACGGATATGGTCCGGTATCCGCGCTTTCTGATCGCGAAGCTCTGGGTACCCGAGTACGGCTCACCCGACGATCCGGACGGCTTTCGCACCCTCTTCGCCTATTCGCCCTACCACAACATCCGACCCAACACGGCCTATCCGGCCGTGCTCGTGACGACCGCGGAGAGCGACACTCGCGTGGATCCGCTGCACGCACGCAAGTTCGTCGCCGCCCTCCAGCACGCCACGAGCTCCGATCGACCGATATTGCTTCGCACGGAGCGCGCAGCGGGTCACGGAGCGGGCACACCCGTGAAGAAACTGGTCTCCGAGCTTGCTGACACATTCACCTTCATCCTCGCAGAGCTCGGAGTCGAACACTGACGCGCTCGTGTTTTTCCCGTTGATTCCTTACGCGCACGAGCGCTAGCGTGCTCATGCTCGCCCGAGCCCACTTTCGCATGGGCGCCCCGTGTCGTAGGTCGAGCGAGGAGAAGAACCATGAGGATGGCAGCCAAGTGGATCGCGCGCAGTGCGCTTCTCGTGCTCGTCGGTTCCGCGGTGATCAGCTGCGGAGACGACAGCGATGCAGACGGGTCCCCTTCCGGGGGCACGGCTGGCACTGGAGGCACGGCTGGCAGTGGTGGCACGCTTCCCCAAGGGGGTAAGGCCCCGTCTGAGGGCGGTTCCGACACGGGCGGCAAGAGCGCGATGGGCGGAGCCGGTGGCGCTGCCGACGGCGGCAGCGCGGGAGAATCCGAGCCGATCGTCGGCGGAGCGGCAGGCGACGGAGGCGCGGAGGAGCCGGGAAGCGGCGGAGCGCCCCCCGAGGCCGGAGCGGGCGGCGCCGCGGGAGACGGCGGAATGGGTGGCGCTGCCGGCGAGAGCGATCCCGGAGGCGCGGCCGGAGCCGCAGGCGCTCCGGAGGTCATCGAGGGCATGCACATCTACGTGGGCTGCAGCAATTCGTCCGGCACCATCCAGCGCTACGTGTTCGACCGCAACGTCGGCGATTTCACGCTCCTCGGATCGGTGGCTGCTGGCTCCGGGCTCTCCGCAGCGGTGCTTCACCCCGACGGGGAGCGGCTGTACGTGAGCCACGGTTCGCAGGGACGGATCACGATCTTCGAGCGCGATCCTTTCACCGGAGGGCTCGAAGAACTCGACAGCGTGACGGTTCCCTTCGATCCCGAGAACCCGAGCGGGAGCACCAAGAACCCGCAGATCGCGGCGCTCGCGGTCGACAGCGGGGGGACCCATCTCGCGGTGGCGAGTGCTGCCTCCGACCTGGTGCTCGCATTCGCGCTCGACGAAGACGGGCTCGTCGGCGACGTCGCCGGCTTCGACGGCGCCGGGCTCACTCCACGCGACGTGCTGTTCAACACGACGGACGGGTTCGTCGTCGTGCCGTACGCCGACTCCGACAAGGTAGTCGCGCACGAGTTCGACGAGGGCGACCTGAAGACCGAAGTCGAAACGTCGCTACCGGCGGATTCCGGTCCGAACGGCGTCGCGATGCACCCGAATGGTGACTGGCTCTACGTCCTGAACGGGAGCGAGGGCAGCGTCAGCTTTTTCGCCTTCGACGAGAACTCGGGCGCGATGAATCACGTGGAAACCATCGACGTCCCGGTGCCCGACGATTTCGTGGGCCCGGAGCGCAACGCCTCTGCCATCGCGATCACCCCGAACGGCAAGTTCCTGTACGTGACGAGCCGGCTGGATGGGGTCGAGGACGGCACGCTCGCGACCTTCGCGATCACCGCATCGGGCCCGGACGCGGGCAAGCTCGACCTCTTGGATCCGGGCGGCGTCATTGGCACCGAGGGCGTCGGGCCGTCGGACTTCGCGATCTCGGAGGACGGCACCTTCCTGGTGGTCGCCAACGAGGAGTCGGATACAATCGCGGGGTTCAATCTCAACGCCGCCACCGGAGCCCCGGTGCTCGTCAAGACGCGCACCGCCTGCAACGGGCCGCAGTTCGTGCTGATCGTGACGAACTGAGCCTCGGGCTTGGGTGGCTGCTCGGAGGGGGCGGCGGAAGCCGCCCCAGCCCCCATGTCCCGTTCCCTCGCGTCGATCTTCCCGCTCAGCCTGCTCGTGATGACGAGCTGCGTCGTCGTCACTGAACGGCCGGCAAGCACCCTGCCCGCGCAGCCGCCGCCCCCGTCGACGGTCGAGCACGGAATCCCTGCACCACCGCCACCACCAGCGCCCACGGCGACGGCGCGCGCCCTTTCCAAGCTCGCACCCTCGCCTCCCGAAGCGGCTCCGCCTCTGGCACTGCTCGAGCCCGGGTCGTCCCCCAAACACATTTCCAGACAGCCTGCGAGCGAGTAGGCTGGCGCGCCCCTCGAACGGCACGAAAGCGACACGGGTCGCCGTGCCCGGGGTAAGTAATCGCCATGACCACGGCTCGCGAGAAGATGAAGGAAATCGGCGAGCGCCTCGCCGCTCGGTCCGCGGAAGCGTCCAGCATCGGAGGCGTGTTTCGCTTCGATCTCCAAGGAGAAGGCGGCGGCACCTTCCTCGTGAATTTGCGGGATGCCATCGGCGTGCAGGAAGGCGACGGTCCGGCCGCCTGCACTCTTCGACTCTCGACCGGCGACTTCCTCGATCTCGTTGCCGGCAAAGTCAGCGGACAGGAGCTGTTCTTCGGTCAGCGACTCACCGTGGAGGGGGACATGGGCCTGGCGCTCAAGCTGCAGGCCCTCATGGACCTCCTCAGGTGACGGGACTGCGAATCCTACGCGAACGCCGCGCGCTCCTCTGTCCGCTCGGCGAGACGTGGTTTTCGTTCCGGGCCGCGACGGCCAGGGTCGTGTCGTGCACGAGCGCCGCCGGTGAACCAAGGTCCGTCGAGGCCCCCCTCGGAGTGATTCGGGCCGCGAGCATCGTCCGCGGCACCATCGAACGGAGAGATTGAACGTGTCCCTGGACGACATTCGCCGGCGCATCGACGCCATCGACGACGAGCTGCTCGAGCTGCTCGAGCAACGCGCGCGACTCGCGAAGCGCATCGCCGAAGAGAAGCACAAGCTCGGGCAAGCGATGCACGACCCCGAGCGCGAGCGCGCCGTGCTCCGGCACGTGGAAGAAAAGGCGGCCGCGCGCAAAGACTCGATTTTCCCGGTCACGGGCCTGCGCGCCATCTTCCGGGAAATCATGAGCTCCTGCCTCTCGCTCGAGGAGCCGCAAACGGTCGCGTATCTCGGGCCCGAGGGCACGTTCTCGCACATCGCAGCGCGTACCGCGTTCGGCAACGGCGCGCGCTACGTGGCGCTGCCGACGATCGCCGCCGTGGTGGAGGCCGTCGCGCGCGACACCGTAAACTACGGGATCGCGCCGATCGAGAACTCGACGGAAGGCAGCGTCACCGCGACGCTCGATGCGCTGCTCGAGAGCGACATCATGATCCGCGGCGAGCTCGTCATTCCCGTCGAGCACTGTCTGCTCGCGAAGACCGCCGACATCTCGGCGATCCGCCGCGTGTACTCGCACCCGCAGCCGTTCGCTCAGTGCCGCGGCTGGCTGGCCCGCAACCTTCCCAACGTCGAGCTCGTGGCCACGTCGTCGACGGTGACGGCGGCGCAAGCAGCGGCGAACGACGAATCTGCCGCCGCGATCGGCAGCCGCGTCTCCGCGGAGCTTTACGACTTGCTCTTGCTGCGCGAAGGCATTCAAGACCGACCGGAGAACGCGACGCGCTTCTTCGTGCTCGCCAAGCACGACGCGCCCCAGAAGGAAAACAGCAAGACGAGCCTCGTATTCTCGACGCCGCACGCGCGCGGCGCCCTGCGCCGAGCGCTCGAGGTCTTCGACGACGAAGGCCTGAACCTCACGCGCATCGAGTCGCGCCCGGCGCCGGGACGGCGCTGGGAGTACGTCTTCGTGACGGAGCTGGAAGGGCACCGGCTCGACTCGCCCGTGCAGCGAGCCCTCGATCGCCTGCGCACGATCTGCTCGACGGTTCGGGTGCTCGGCAGCTACCCGCGCAGCGAGTAATGGCGCGCGTGAAGATCAATCTCCGGAGGATCCCGCGATACTTCCTGCGAGGCGCGCTGGTCACGGCGCCGCTCGCGCTCACCTTCTACATCGTCTACTGGCTGCTCGCGCTCTTCGACCAGCTCCTGCCGGTCGGTATTCCGGGTCTCGGCATCCTCGCCACCCTGGCCCTGATCACGTTCGTCGGATTTCTCACGTCCAACGTCGTCGGGCGCAGCGTGCTCGAGACGACCGAGGGCATCCTCAAGCGGGTCCCGCTGGTCAAGCTCGTCTACACGTCGATCAAGGATCTCGTGGGCGCCTTCGTCGGCGATCGCCGGAGCTTCGATCGGCCCGTGGCCGTACGTCTGGCCCCCGGAAGCCCGATCAAGCTGCTCGGCTTCGTCACCCGCCAAAATCTCGCGCAACTCGGCGAGCTGGACCACGTCGCCGTCTACCTGCCGCAGTCTTACAACTTCGCGGGCAATCTCGTGCTCGTTCCGCGCAGCCTGGTCGAGCCGCTCGACGTCTCGAGCGCGGAGCTGATGACCTTCATCGTTTCGGGTGGCGTCTCGGGCCTCGGCGTCGGCCAATCCCTCCTCCCGCCCGTGAGCTACGCCAATCCGAGCACTCCCCGGCGGGGCACCGGCACGGAGGAGAAGTAGTCTCTCCCTCGAAAGTGACCGCCCGTTACCAGAACGCCGACCAGTCGATCCGCTCGGCGTTCCGGTTCGGGCGGCTCGCTCCACGCCTCCCGTGATTGGGGGACGCGTCTCGTCAGTACCGATACAGGTCGGGCTTGTACGGGCCGTCCACGGGCACGCCGAGATAGTCGGCCTGTTTCTGGCTAAGGCGATCGAGCTTCACACCGAGCTTGGGCAGGTGCAGGCGCGCCACCTTCTCGTCGAGCTGCTTCGGCAAGAGGTGAACCCCCACCGGGAACTTCTGCGTGAAGAGCGCGATTTGCGCGAGCACCTGGTTGGTGAAGCTCGAGCTCATCACGAAGCTCGGATGGCCGCTCGCACAGCCGAGGTTCACGAGGCGACCGCGGGCGAGCACGATGAGCTTCTTGCCGTCCGGGAAGACGAAGTGGTCGACCTGCGGCTTGATGTTCTCCTCGCGAATGCCCGGATGCTGCTCGAGCCAGGCGATGTCGATCTCGCTGTCGAAGTGGCCGATGTTGCAGAGGATGGCCTCGTGCTTCATCGCCAGCATGTGCTCTCCGCGGATGACGTCGCAGCAGCCCGTGGCCGTGACGAAGATGTCGCCGATCGGTGCCGCCTCATCCATGGTCGTCACCTCGTAGCCCTCCATCGCCGCCTGCAGCGCGCAGATGGGGTCGATTTCGGTCACGATCACGCGAGCGCCGAGCCCGCGCATGGCCTGAGCACAGCCCTTGCCGACCTCGCCGTACCCGGCGACTACGGCGACCTTGCCGGCGAACATCACTCCGGTCGCCCGCTTGATCCCGTCGGTCAGCGACTCACGGCAACCGTAGGTGTTGTCGAACTTGCTCTTGGTCACCGAGTCGTTGACGTTCATGGCGGGGCACTTGAGCTCGCCACGCCGGAACATCTCGTACAGGCGGGTCCACCCCCGCGTGGGCTCCCCCCCTAGCCCCCCAAAGGGGACCGGGCCCCCGAAAAAGCCCGGGTTGGGCCTTTGGGACCCCAACCGGGGGGCGCCCCCCACCTCGAGG
>QGUH01001298.1 GCA_003242355.1 Pseudomonadota bacterium | reverse complement strand
CCGGGCGCCTTTGCGGTTTGGGGGTGAAGGTCGTGCTCTACGAGCTCGCACTCGAGACCCCGGGGCCCCCGGTCATTCCCCCGGGAACCGGTCTGGTCGTCCCGCGCGTCCGGGTCGTCGTCGACGGCGTCCGCTCCTTGGAGGCCGAGGTCTATGCCAACGATGGCCGGCTCCTGAAACGCATGCCGGACGTGCGGTTCGATCCGGCCGAGCGGGCCGTTTACGCCTGTTGCGACGCAGACCTCGCGCGGACCTCGACGAGCGTCGCCGCCCGGACGACGACCAAGGTCTTCGTCGTCACCGACACGGAACGCCGGCTCTTGGTCGAGCTCGCTCCGTTTCGTGTGTAACGCGTGACCTCGACGCGCCACTGAGGAGCGCGTCGAGGTCAGCATGCGTCGCAAAGTACTCAAAGGTCTCGCTCTGTTCGCCGGAGCGCTGCTCGTCGTGTTCGTCGCCCTGGTGGTGCGGGCGAAGTGGATTCTGAACCGTGACTACTCGAGCGTCGCCCATCCCGCGATCGCCGCGGACGGCTCGGTGGAGGGCATCAAGCGCGGGGAAATGCTGTTCCAGTCGCTCTGCATCGAGTGTCACGGCGGCGCGGATGGGCGCGCGACGGGCAAGCACCTCGAGGAGATTCCGGCGTTTTTGGGAACCTTCTACTCCGCGAACCTCGCGCACCCCGAGCACGGCGTTCATCGGCGGAGCGACGGCGAGCTCGCGCGCGTGCTGCGGGCGGGCATCTTGCCGGACGGGCGGTTCTCGGCCCCGATGAGCGGCTTCTCGGGCCTGGCCGACCAGGACATCGCCGCAATTCTCGGCTACGTGCGCTCGCGGCCGCCCGCGCTCGAGCCCGCGGGGACCGCGCAACCGCGCTCGGAGGTGTCCCTGCTCGGCGCGCTCATCCTCACGCTGGTGAGCGGCGTCGACGTCCAGATGCACGCCCCGAAGGTCCCGATGCCGAAGAAGGCGCCCACCGTCGAGTACGGGCGCTACATGGCGCGCGTGATGGACTGCGTCGGCTGTCACACCGAGGGCTTCAGCCACGCGAAGATGGAGCATCCGCGAGCGTTCGCCGGCGGCTTCGAGTTCACCGACCCGACCGGGACGCCGATCTGGTCGAAGAACATCACCCTGGACCCGGAGACCGGGATCGGGCGCTGGTCGCTCGACGATTTCGAGCGGGCCGTCACGCGCGGCATCACGCCCGACGGATTTTTGGTGCGCAAGCCCATGCCGCTGTTCGCGCGGCTCGATCGCACGGACGTCGAGGCCATCTACCGCTTTTTGCAGTCGATGCCGAAGGTGCACAACCCCAACCGCCCCGGCGGCCACCCGCTCCGGAAGGCGCGGCCCGACGACTCGCCCGAGCAGCTGTTCGTGAACGTCGGGTGTGCTGCGTGCCACGGTGAGGGCGCCCCGTTCCGCGACAAGCTGCTCGGCGCGGTGAACAAGCCGGACGCCGACGTCGCCGCGTGGATCCTCGATCCTCAAGCGTCGAAGCCCGGCTCGCCGATGCCGTCGTTCCAGAACGCGCTCGATCGCGCCCAGGCCGAGCGCCTCGCGAAGTACGTGAAGACCCTGGCGCGCGCGCCCGGTGGCTGAGGCAGGACGGTCTCTAATACACATTCCCGAGCACCGAAA
>QGUH01000295.1 GCA_003242355.1 Pseudomonadota bacterium | reverse complement strand
GCATCCGCGTCAAAATCGAGGTGCAGACGCCCGAGCCCACGCAACGGAACGAATCGGCCGAGTCCGAAGCGCCCGAGCCGAGCGCTCTCGTGCGCCATTCGGGTCGTCCGAACGAGACCGATCGCCGCCTGCTCACCCGACTCGAAGCATCGACGACGCGCGTTGCACGCCTCGCGGCGCGGATGCGCCGCGCTCGCGAGCGCCTGAACGGGCTGCGCCTCATCGCCTTGCAGCTCGAAGGGCAAGTCGATCAAGCCTTCGATCTCGGCAAGCTCGAAAAGCGCCGCGAGGTTCGGGCGAACCTCGAAGACGGTATCAAAGTCATTGCATTGATGACGGAGCGCGCCGAACGAATCGAGCAACGCTCCACGGAGCTCCTCGACGCGATCGTGAGCACGGGCAGCACGGACGACGGCACGGTCGCGCTCGAATCGCTGCACGCGAAAAAGCCCCGTGCCCCCGAACGAACGACGAAGAAATCTCCGCGCCCCGCGAGACCCCGCCCACGCGACGACGCCGACGACGAGCCCGCGCAGCCGGAGCCCAAGTCGACCGAATTCGATCCCTGATCGTCGGCGCGCGGGGTGTTAGTTGATCCGTCGGATCGCCTCGAGGAATTGCCCGGGCGGTACGAAGTCCGTATACCGAATCGCCTCACGCCCTTCGGAGTCGAAGATCAGCACGGTGGGCAAGCCGACGACGCCGTAACGCTCGAGGGTGGCTTCGACCTTCGGATCCTCGTCGTTCGTCGCATCGACCTTGACCGCGACGAACCGCGAAATTTCGGGCTGCACGGACGGCGCCGCGAACGTCTCGCGATCGAGCTGTTTGCAGGCGCCGCACCATGCCGCCGTGAAGTCGATGAGCAGCGGGCGCCCCGATCGCAGCGCCTCGGCGCGAGCAGCCTCGACGTCGCCCGACCACCACGAGAGGGTCGCGCTCGGCGTGGCGAGCGCCGTCACCAGAGCGAACGCCCCCGCGCTCGCGAACACGATGCCCGTCCCCTTGGCGACCTTCACGGCCGCGCCGATTTCGGCGAAGTCACGGTGAACCGCGCCGAACAAAAGCCCCAGCACGACCAACGCCGCCGCGACTCCATAAACGACGGGCCCGGGCCTGAGCCAGCTCGTCAGCTGTGGGAACGCCGTCCCCAAGAAGTGCAGCGCGACGACGACGAGCACGATGCCGAGCGTGCTCTTCACGTGCACCATCCAGCGGCCGCTCTTCGGCAGCTGAATCGCGAACGTCCCCACGAGAAAGAACGGGATGCCGAGACCGAGCGCGAACGCGCCCATCGCAGCGGCGCCGAGCGGTGCGCTTCGCTCCTTGGCGATCCACGTGAGAATGCCCGTGAGCACAGGCCCCGTGCAGGGCGAAGCGATCAAGCCACACGCGAGGCCCAGCGCGAACGCGCCCTTGTAACCGATGCCGCCGAGCTGCGCGAGGCGGTTGGTAAGCCCCGAGGGCAGCGCGAGCTCGAAGGCCCCGAACATGGATGCCGCGAGCGCGAGGAACAAGAGCGCGATGCCGACGAGCACCCAGCGGTTCTGCAACACCGCCCCGAACATCGACCCCGATAGACCGGCGAGCACGCCGAGCGGGACGAACATGGCGACGATGCCCGCCACGAACGCGAGCGAGAGGGCCGCCCCTTCCCAACGACTCCTCGCTTGCCGGGCGCCGAACACGCTCACCGTGACGGCGATCATCGGATAAACGCACGGGGTGAGACTGACGAGCAGGCCGCCCACGAGCGCCGCGAGCGCGGCATAGACGGGGCCACGGGCGAGAGCCTCCGTGAACGCATCCGGGGCCGCCCACGCTGCCCGCGGGGCGAACAGGAGGAGGGCGGCGGCCAGGGACACGAGGAGGAGGGACGGAGACCGCCTGGTCGGACCCATGCGCCGAGGAAGCATGCGCTGAACGAGTCTAGCCTGGTGTGGGCGCGGCCCTGGCCGCCTGAGAAGTACTACGGCTGGGCTCGGAGGCGGGTTTCGGAGCTGGATGCCCCTCACCCCGCCCGCCTCCTCGCCTTCCCCCGCAGGAGGCGCAAAAGATGGCGGGCACGCTGAATTTCCAGCGCGAGAGCAACTTCCAGAGCGACGCGCCCCTCCGTGGTGCGGCGCACGAAGGCCGTGAGGTAGCGCCGCGCCGCCTCCATGTCTCCTTGTGCGAAGGCGAGCTCCCCGAGAACGAACTGACCGTAGCCCTGCCCGCACGGTGCGTCCTCCAGCTGCTCCCGGGCGCTGGCGAGCCCCGTGACCTCCTCGCCCGCCGCACGGCGCGCGAGCAGGGCCTGGGCCAGGTAGAGGGGTTTGTCGGTCGTCCCCCAGCGGGCTGCCCGTTCGAGCGCTCCCACGGCGTCCTCCGGATTTCCGTTCAGGTAGAGCACGGTGCCCAAAGTCCAGAGATGAAAGGCTCGCCGCGCGGCCGGACTCACCCGGCTCGCAATCCGAAGATGCTGAACCGCCTCGTGAATGTTGCCGAGCCCCAGACAGGCACGCGCCGCATCCTGGCGAGCGACGTCGGGCATCACGTTGCAGGCGATCATTTGACCCGCGACCTCGAGCGCCTCGGCGAAGCGCCGCCCCTCCATGTGGGAGAGGTACAGTTGCCGAAGGAGCATCATCCGCGTCGTGTCGTCGAGCTCCCCAGCGTGCAAGAGGCCCCGCTGCGCATATTTCGCCCGCGCGACCGACGTTCGGGCGAGCGTCGCCTTGCGCAAGAGCACCTCCGGCGCGGTGGCACGCAATGCAGCAGAGCGACCGCGAGCCATGGTGTCCCGAACATCGTAGCAAGGGCTGCACACGCGTCCAGATTTCTGCATCGAACGCGCGCGCTGCATTACCGTGCGGCGCGATGCCGTTCGTTTTGTGGCATGGAGGCCCCGTGACACTTCGATACCTGCCGAGGCCACGCCCCCCCCGCCTCGCGCTGCCGGCGCTGGCCGCCCTCGCCCTCGTGTCCGCCTGCGGGCGTCCCGCGACCCTCGAAGAATGCAACGAGATCGTGCGCCGCATCGTGGAGCTCGAGCTCGCTGCGCGCGGGGGAGCCGGGCAGAGCCCCGAGGTCGTCCGCGAGACCACGGCGGCCCTGGAAAAGACGACCCTCGATCAATGCGTGGGCCGCCGCATCGACGACGAGGCGATGAAGTGCGTGCGCGCCGCGAAGACGGCCGAAGGCGTCGTCAAATGCTTCTGATTCGGCGAGCAGCCCGTCCCGCACACCTGGGCATCGCAACGACGCTCCTGCTCGGGGCGGGGTGCAACGAACCACTCAGCGCGTCCGAATGCGGCGCGCTGCTCGATCGATACGTCACGTTGCTCGCCGAGTCGGATCGTCCGGAGCTCGGCGAAATGCGGCGCCTCGAGCTCAAGGCGCGTGCACGCGAGCATGCCGCTCGCGATCCGGCGTTCCAACGCTGCGCCCGCGAAGTGTCGCGTCGACAGTTCGAGTGCGCGATGGCCGCACCCAACGTCGATCGCCTCGAGCAGTGTCTCTTGTGAGACGCCTCGAGCAGTGTCTCTCGTGAGCTCCCTGCTCCGGGTCTCACTCGAGCGTCAGAACGTGCCGGACGAAATCTTTCGCGCTTCGAGCACCGGCTGCCCCTTGGGAGCGATGCGCTCGAGCATGCCGCGATAACCGCTCGGGAGATTCACCCGATTGCCGTCACACACCGCCACCCAGCGATCAGCGCTCACGCGCTTGGCGGGCAAGAGTCGCGCGAGCGCGGTCGAATCCCGTTCCCCGCTCTGCCGATCCAGACGGACGTGCATGTCTCGATACCCACTTCCGGAGAGGGTGGGAGCCGCGCGACAGCTCGCCATCGCCATCTGAGCCGCTCGTTGCTCCTCGACGAGCGCCGGAGGACGGCGGGCGAACGCCGCACCGGAAATCGTGAGTGTGATGAGCGCGACCGAACAGGCTTCGATGAATTTGCGAGTCGACATGACGAACCTCGCAAGCCCCGAAGCAGTTTTCGTACCTGCGCTCGGGCGATGCTGCCGAGCGTGCAAGCCCGCTCGATGCGTTTCGGCGATACGGCGCCTCGACGATCCTGCACGCCGAGCGCGCAACGCATGCGCGTCCACTCCACCCGATTGTGTGTGCACGTTCACGACGTCGCGCCGTGGACATCGCTGCGACGCCGCAGTGCCTTGGGCACCACGGACGGGCGCACGTCCGTTCGGCACGCACCGCACACCGCGGCCTCGACGGCGATCCCCGTGTCCGCCGAGGCCGAGCGGCGCGTCGTGTGCGGTCAGTGAGTGCTCCCTTCCCGGATCTCGATTCGGCGCGCTTCCGTCTGAGCCCCGCCGGGGGCCTCCATCTCGATTTTCAGAACGCCGTTGTCGAAGCTCGCCGACGCCGTGTCCGGGTGGGCTCCTTCCGGAAGCGGAATGACGCGGCAAAAGCTGCCGTACGTTCTCTCCGTCCGGTAATAAGCGCCTTCCGCCTGCTCGAACTCACTCTTGCGCTCGCCCGAGATGCAGAGCTCGTTGTCCCGCACCTCCACGTTGAGGTCCTCCTTCTTGAGCCCCGGAACGTCCACCTGGACGACGAACTTGTCGCCCGCGTGGCGAACCTCCACCTCGGGCCAGGAAGTCGTCTCCAGGAACCCTCGCGGCAACGTCCACCGCTCCGGCCAGCGCATCTGGCCGAAGAAACCACCGAACAACCGATCGATGTCTTCGCTCAAGCGGCGAAAGAGCGAGAAGGGCGTCCCGTACGTGCCTCGCCGCAGCGGGGCACCCGCGCCGGGTCCGCGCTCGATCCCCTGTTCCGTGCGCTCGGTTTCCTGCCCGGAAGCTCGTGCTTGCTCCTGCTGTGTTGCCATCGTGACCTCCTCGGTGCCGACATCGTCCGACGCGGCGCTGTCGCCACACTCGCCGAAATCGACGGGTTTGCTCCGGGAGGATGCAAGGCGCGCACCGCCGTCGGCGCGTCACCCACCGCAGCATCTCTCGGTTCGTCGAGCCGTGCACACGCAACCCGTTCGCCGAGCGCGTGCATCCCTTGCGCGCACGGAGTCACCCCTCGGGCATGCACGACTTCCGGCGCTATCGACTCAACCTGGATGTCGCTGTCGGAGCTCGGCCTCGATCCGTTCGAGGGCGCGCACGAGCGATGCCTTTCCGCCTTGGCCCGCGAAGGCAACCGGAACCCGTGCTTCTCGAGCCGCCGAGAGCACGGGCTCGGTGTGGCGATGTTGGACGACGCGCTCGAGGATCACGACGCCGGCAACGCGCCCTTGCCGCACGCGCTGTGGAAGGTTGCCAATCGCGTGTGCGCCATCCCGCTCCGTGTCGATCCATTCGACGTGCGCCGCGGGCTCGAGCGGGATGCTCGACGACCGGTCCCGCCCCGAAAGCGCCCCGATGATCACCAGCTTGGCGTGAGCGAGCGCCTCCGTGAGCAACGGGAAGACGGTGGCCCACTGCGCCGCCGGAAGGGGCGAGGGCGCAGGTGGCGGCACGGAGACGGGAGCGGGCTGCCGTGCTGCTCGCGCGGCCGCCTCCGAACGCTCGCGCGCGGCGGCCTCGGGCAGCTCGCGCACCGCCGCCTCGAGGAGCTCGAACGCGCGCTGCGGACCGAGCGGAAAGGGCGCGGGCCGCGAAAGCCCGTGCTCCTCCGCGAAGCTCCGGGCAAGCTCCGATTCGACGGCGCGCTCGTACGTCCGCAACGCATCGGCCACGCGCTGCACGTGTGCCGTCACCTTTGCGCGCCGCGCGTGCAGCGCCGCGCGCCGGGTTCCAACACCTTGTTCAAGGCGGACTTCGCGTCGGA
>QGUH01000294.1 GCA_003242355.1 Pseudomonadota bacterium | reverse complement strand
CTGGTTCCTCCCGGGTAACGTGGCGGAGGGCTTGGTTTTTTCCGCCGTGGAGTTATCCTGCGCGCCGGCGAGGTCGTCGCAGTCGGCGATGTTGCTGATCACGACGCGCTCGCGGGTGGCGGAAAAGCTCCCTTTGTGGTGCCCGATGCCGAGCCCTACTTCCCCAGCGACCTCGAAGCGCGTCGGGCTTCCTTCGGTGATGTCGAGGAACAGCGCGCTGTTCGTCGCGGGCTCGCCGCTCTCCCCGTCGTTCATCGCCACCCAGTACTGCTTGCCCGCGCGCTCCGGGGTCACGTAGCCGTGAACGGGCCGCCGCCCCTCGCCGCCGGACGATGGGTGGCGCGCCACCTCGAGCATGGTGAGCCCGTTGGTCACGAGCACTTCGTGCGTGCCCGTGAGGTTCACGATCAACGATCCATCCTCGAGCGCTTGCAGATCGACCGGAGCCGAAATCCCGGATACCGATCCCGCGCGCTCCTGTCCCGTCTGGATGTCGTACGAGCTGAGCAACCCTTCGTGCGCCACGAACAGCGTGTGCGGCAGGAGGCAGTCGTCCGCGGTCGAGCCCGGTCCACAGCCCGTGTCGGAAGGCTCGTCCTCGGTGCAGCCGAGGGTGGTCGCACAGGCCAAGAGAACCGCGATCGGGGAAGTGAGTCGGGAAACCAGGAAGCGCTGCATGGAACCTCCTCCGAGCTACTGCGTGCACCCGCACCCACCGCCCGGCGCGTCGCCGGCAAGCCCTCCGCCCGTCACGCTCTCGGTGACCTTGGCCTGGTACTCGCCCTGCGTCCCGTCTTCGCCGAAGCGGCGCGTCATGCAGCGCTTCGCGAGGTGCTCGCGCTCCCATGGGCGAACCGGAGCGCACCCGCTCGCAGCCGAAAGCACGGCACACCCGAGCAGCACGGCTCCAACGGGGAGCGAGCCGGCGACGCGCAGGGCTTTCCGAGGCTTCGTCACCGAATGGCTGAGTACCACGAAATGCCCGCCCGCGGCGCGCGAAACGGGATCAGTGCACGCGTTGACCGGGCGCCGCGCCGCTGTCGGGCGCGAGCAAGAAGACGTCTTTGCCGCCCGGTCCGGCGGCGATCACCATGCCTTCGCTCACACCGAATTTCATCTTCCGCGGTGCGAGGTTCGCGACGATCACCACGAGGCGCCCGACCAGATCTTCGGGCTTATATGCCGCCTTGATGCCGGCGAACACCGTGCGCGTGACGCCGCCCCCGAGGCTCACCGTGAGCTTGAGCAGCTTGTTCGCCTCGGGCACGGCCTCCGCCTGGACGATGCGCGCAACGCGCAGGTCGACCTTCGCGAAATCGTCGATGGTGCACTCGGGAGCGAGCGGCTCGGCCGCGAGCGCCGCTCCGTCGTCGTCGAACGTCGGCGCCGGCGCCGGCTGCTCGACGACGCCCATCAGCTCCTCGAGCCGCTTCGGATCCATGCGCTGAATCAAATGTGTGAACGGGGCCACCGGCACACCGGTGAGCGGCACCGTCGCGTCGGCGAACCGCGTGATCGGAACGCTCAAGAGCCGTTCGGTCGCGAGCGCGAGCCGCGGCAGCACCGGCGCGAGGTACACCACGATTTGCCGATACAGGTTCAAGACGACCGTGCACACGTCCTGCACGTCGCGCGCGCGAGCCGGGTCCTTGCGCAGCTTCCACGGCTCCATCCGGTCGATGTACTCGTTGGCGCGATCGGCGAGCGCCATCACCAGGCGCATCGCGCGCGCCGTGTCGGCGGCTTCGTACGCTTCAGCAATCTCGGCGCCTGCCCGCACGCCCTGCTCGAAGAGCCCGCCGTCGTCGGGATACTCGGGGGAGAGCCCGGTCGCCTCGACGAAGCGCGCCGAGCGGCTCGCCAGGTTCACCACCTTGCCGACGAGATCGGCGTTGACCTTCGCCGCGATTTCCTCGGGATTCAGGTCGATGTCCTCGACCCGCGAGGAGAGCTTGCTCGCGTAGTAGTAGCGGAGGTACGCCGGATCGAGGTTCGCCTCGACGTACTGCCGCGCGAAGATCTGCGTGCCCTTGGACTTCGAGAGCTTCTCCGAGCGCATCGTGAGGAAGCCGTGCACCTGGATGCGCGAAGGCAGCGTGTAGCCGGCCGCCTTGAGCATCGCCGGCCAGAACAGCGCGTGGAAGTAGGTGATGTCCTTGCCGATGAAGTGGACGATGCGCGTGTCGGGCGATCGCCACCAGGCGTCGAAATCTTCGCCGTGCAGGGCGCACCACTCGCGCGTCGCCGCCATGTAGCCGATCGGCGCGTCGAACCAGACGTACCAGTAGTTGCCCGGCGAATCGGGGATCTCGAAGCCGAAGTACGGCGCCGGCCGCGAGACGTCCCAGTCGCGCAGCGGCTCCCCGAGAAAATGGCCCTTCAGGTAGTTGGCGACCTCGGGCTGCAAGCGCCCGGGCTCCTCGATCCATTCGGCGAGGAAATCGTGCATCGCCTCGATGCGCACGAAGAGGTGCACCGCGCTCCGCACCTCCGGGCGGGCACCCGAGAGCGTGCTCACCGGATCGACGAGCTCGGTCGCCGAGTAGGTGCTCCCGCAGCTCTCGCACGAGTCGCCGTACTGATCGGGCGTGCCACAACGCGGGCATTTGCCCTTAACGAAGCGGTCCGCGAGGAACACGCCCGCCTCGCCGTCGAACAGCTGCATCACCTCACGCTCGACGACGAGCCCTTCGCGCCGCAGCGCGCCCCAGACCTGCGCGCATATCTCGCGGTTCGCGTCGGAGTGGGTGCTGCCGTAGTAGTCGAACGCGATGTCGAAGGCGGCGAAATCGCGCTGATGGGCCGCGTTCATCTCCTCGATGAGCGCTTCTTCGCTCCGCCCCTCCTTGCGCGCCCGCATCATCACGGCCGTGCCGTGCGTGTCGTCGGCGCAGACGTACACCGTGCGCCGCCCCTGCATGCGCTGGTAGCGCACCCAGATGTCGGTCTGGATGTACTCCACCAGATGCCCGAGGTGGATGTGGCCGTTGGCGTACGGCAGGGCGCTCGTCACGAGAATTCGGCTCATGTCGCGTCCGCGTCATAGCACCGTCGCCGAGCAGGGTCGCGGGCGAGCCGCGCGTTTTCCGGGCGACGCACTCTGGATGTTCGAGCCGACGGCTCGGCCTCGCGCGGGCCGCAGCCGGAGCGCTCAGGGAACTTTGCCGGGCCGAGGCAACTCGAGCCCCAGCGCACGGGGCGCACGACCTCTTCGACGAGCCGGATGTCGTATTCCTCGCACTCCTTCGTCACCCGGCCCAACGTCGCGCCCCGGCAGTGCCGTCGACGCGCTTCGTACACCTCGGCGATCCGCGGGTCTGCCTCGAGGGCCGTCCGGATGTCCAGGCTGAGCTTGCGCCACTCCACGCGGGAGTGCCGCACGACCGAAGGCGGCTTCGTCGTGAAATCCCCGTCGTGGATCGTCGCGCAGGCGCCGTTCCAGCGCAGCACGTCGTACCCCGACGTGTCGCCGACCTGCACGCCCGTCCGCCCGGTCCGGCGTCGGAGCGCGATGACCTCTTCACCGTACTCGAGCTTCTCGCCGAGCAACGACATGCCACCGGACGCGTTGTACGGCTCCGCGCGCGCCACCATGTAGAAGCGCTGCCAGGGCGTGCCCGGACGGAACATGTGCAGGGCGACGTCCGGATAGACGCCGTCGCACAGCTTCTCCACCCAGTGCTCCGGCGGCAGGCACTCCCCGCGCATCTTGCGCTTGGAGCACTTCGTCGGGATCTTGCCGAAGCTCGCCGTCTGCTCCTTCCACTCTTTGCGCTTCTTCTTTTTCGCCTTCGCCCGTTTCCGCGGCTTGGCATCGGCCTGCGGCTCCGCCACCTCATGCGACGGCGTCTCGTCCGCCGGCGTCCGAGGCTCGGGCGCGGAGCCGCAAGCAATGCAAATGGCTTGGAGCAGACACACCACGCGGAGCCAACGCATGCGGGGCAAAGCAAAGCGCCGCGTCCCGGCCCTGTCAATCGGTCGGGAGGCCAATCCCGCGTCGTTTCGGAAGGAATTTTGCGGCGGGGTGTCGGCACGGCGCAACCGTGCATTCCGAGTGCACGCGCGGCTTCGAAATCTTCACTGGAAGCGGTACCGCTCGCTCCGAGCGCCCCGTGGTGCCCCGCACACGCGCCACGGGTTTCGTTCGCGCTCCGTGTCGGCGCGAGCGCGCCACGCGTTTCGTCGGATTCGCGCGACGTCCACCGCGCGTCGGCTCGAACCGACACGCGTCTCGTCCCCGACGACGAGCCTCCAGCCGTAGGTGCCCCACGATCGCCGACGCGAGGAAGGCGGAAATTGCGCCGACGACGCGAACCCACCCGCGTCGAACGGCTCACCCGCGCGGCAACCCCGCCGATTCCCTCGGCGAAGCGCGACGGCGCGAGCCGCCGTGTCCTGCACCCATGGCGCGATGTACTAGGCTCGCGCCATGGGTTTGCTCGACGAAAAGGTCGCGATCGTCACCGGCGCGGGCAACGGGATTGGCCGCGCAACGGCGCTCTCGTTCGCGCGCGAAGGCGCGAAGGTCGTCGTCAACGACGTAGGCAGCGCTCGAGACGGCACGGGCGAGAGTCGTGCCGCCGCGGACGCCGTCGTTTCGGAAATCGTCGCGAACGGAGGAAGCGCCGTCGCCAGCTACGACGACGTCTCGACGGAAGGCGGCGCCAACGCGCTCGTCGAGCTCGCGCTCTCGCATTTCGGAAGCCTCGACGTGCTCGTCAACAACGCGGGCATCCTGCGCGACAAAACGCTGCTCAAGATGGAGGTCGAGACCTGGCGCGCCGTGCTCGACGTCCACCTCACGGGCACGTTCTTGTGCCTGCGCGCGGCGGCCCGGGTCATGAAGGATCGTGGCGTGCGTGGCAGCATCGTCAACACGACGAGCGTGTCCGGCCTGCTCGGCAACTTCGGTCAAGCGAACTACTCGGCGGCCAAGGCCGGCATCTACGGCCTCACCCGCACCGCCTCGATCGAGCTTCAGCGGTACGGCATCCGCGTCAACGCCGTCGCCCCGCTCGCCAAGACGCGCATGACCGAGGACCTGCCGATGTTCGAAAAGATCGACGAGTCGTTGTCGCCCGAGCACGTCGCGCCCGCCCACGTGTTCTTGGCGAGCGACCTCTCGCGCGACGTGAGCGGGGTCGTGCTCGCGGTCGCCGGGCAGCGGATGAGCGTCTACAAGGTCGTGGAGAGCGCCGGCAAGTACAAGGAGAAGGACCTCGGCCCCTGGACTCCGGCCGAAATCGCCGAGCACTTCGACACGATCAGCAAAGTGTAGTCCGGACGGTGAGGCCTATCGCCCCGAACGCTCGCAGGGTCGCCGCGGGGCACGCGACGAGACCCCGCTCGGTACGACGAAAGAGCGCTTTTCGCCGCGTTTCGCAGGGGGCTCGCGCCGCCCCTCCCCCGAGCGGCGCCGCCGCCCGGCTGAATTGCTGGCCCAGTGGCTGGGTGTTAGCTTACCCGAACGGCCGGCATCGGCCGCTGCCATGCCGCGCGACGCGCACATTCCGCTCTTTCTGTGGATAGCGACCGCCGTGCTACTCCACTTGGTGGGCGGTGGCGGTGTGCACCAGGCCTCCGAGTATTTGGAGGAGCGTCTCGATCTGCAACGCTTCGCGGCGGGCGTGCACAGCTACGTCAAGGGGCAGCAGGGTCCGGTCGAGGTGACGCTCGAGAGCGTCCCCGAGGTCACGCCGCCCGAGCCGGAGCGCGAGGAAGCGGAACCCGAAGTCGGGCCCCCGACCAACCGCCCCGAGCCACCCCCCCCCAACCCCGGGGAAGGCC
>QGUH01000293.1 GCA_003242355.1 Pseudomonadota bacterium | reverse complement strand
GCCCACGGCCGTGCTACAAGCGCAAAAGCGATGAAAACAGCCTGGATCGCCTGCCTGGTCGTCGCGTTCACAGCCTGCAAAAAGGAGCAAGAGCCGCCGTCCAGCGGTGACTTGCTCGGGGTCGCTTCGGGCAGCCCTCCCGCGGCGGCGCCCGCCCCGGCCCCCATGGACTCGACGACACCGCCCGCGCTTCTGCCGATGGGCATTACGTGGGAAGACCCGCCCGGTTGGGAACGCGTCGGCAAGAGCAATCCCATGCGGAAGGCGACGTACCGTATCCCGCGCGCACCGGGCGACAGCGAGGACGGGGAGCTCGCCGTCTTCTACTTCGGCCCGGGGCAAGGCGGCGGCATCGAGGCCAACGTCGACCGTTGGGTGAAACAGTTCAGTGACGTTCCCGAAGACGGAGTGCGGCGTGCCGATCGCTCGGCGAACGGTTTGCGGCAGCACACCGTGGAAATCGAGAAAGGAACGTTCAGCTCCGGCATGCCCGGCGGTCCGACGCGCCCGAAGCCCGGATTCGGGCTGCTCGGTGGCATCGTGGAAGCGCCGACCGGAGTCTACTTTTTCAAGATGACCGGTCCGAGCGCGACGGTGAGCGCCGCGCGCCCCGCTTTCTACAAGCTCCTCGACAGCGTCAAGCCGAGCTGACGTCGGGGGTATGCCCGAGCTCCCCGACGTTGCCCTCTACGTCGAGCGCCTCCAGGCATCGTTCGGGGGCAAGGTGCTCGAGAACGTCCGCCTGAAGAGCCCCTTCGTGGTCAGGACGTTCGAGCCACCGCTGTCGAGCGCCGTCGGGCGCACGGTGCAGAGCGTGTACCGCGTCGGCAAGCGCATCGTGCTCGAGCTCGAGCCCGAGCTCCACCTCGCGTTCCATTTGATGATTGCCGGCCGATTCCATTTGAGGAAACCCGGTGCAGCGCTCGGCAAGATTGGCCTCGTCGCGCTCGATTTCGCGGACGCGACCGTGCTCGTCACGGAAGCGAGCTCGAAGAAGCGCGCGAGCTTGCACGTCCTCCGCACGCGCGCGGAGGCGCTCGCTCTGGGGCGCGGGGGCGTGGAGCCGCTCGAGGCCACGTTGACGGAGTTTGCAGCGGCGCTGGCTTCGGAGAACCGCACGCTCAAGCGCGCGCTCACCGATCCGCGCCTCGTGAGTGGCATCGGCAACGCCTACTCCGACGAGATCTTGTTCCGGGCGCGGATGTCGCCGATGAAACGCACCGGCGATTTGCTGCCAGACGAAATGACGCGGCTGTACGAGGCCACGCGCGCCGTGCTCACGGAGTGGATCGATCGGCTGCGGATCCAAACGGGCGAGGGCTTCCCGGAAAAGGTGACGGCATTCCGCCCCGAGATGGACGTGCACGGCCGTTATCGTCGGCCCTGCCGCGTGTGCGGCGCACCGATTCAACGCATCGTGTACGCGGAGAACGAGGCCAACTACTGCGCCTCGTGCCAAACCGGCGGTCGACTACTCGCCGATCGCGCGCTCTCCCGCCTGTTGCACGCCGACTGGCCGAAGACGCTGGAAGAGCTCGAGGAAATCCGTTCACCACACCGGCGCGAGTGAGCCGGTCGCGCCTCGGCGCAGGTTGACTCGATTCGGAGTCAACCCGCTTGCGCCGCGAGCCGCCCCGCGAGCTTGCGCGGAACCGTGAGCACGGGCACGGGCGAGTGGCGCACGAGCTTTTCGGCGACGCTCCCGAGCAAGAGGTGGGCGAAACCGGTGCGCCCGTGAGTGCCCATTACGACGAGGTCGTGCTTTCCCCGTCCGAGCTCGTCGAGCAACGCCGCGGCGGGGGAGCCCGAGACCAGCCGGGTCGTGCTCACCACGTCGCTCGGCAGGTGCATCGCTGCGAGAAACTCCTGCATCTCGCGCTCGGCGTTCTCGCGGATGAGCTCGCCGAGCGGCCTCTGTTCGGTACCGTGGCCGACCAGGACGGCGTCCGAAACGTACGACGGGCGGTCCCAAACGTGGACGACGTCGAGAGTCGCGCCCAAGGACCGGGCGAGGTCGACCGCCACGACGAGCGCCGCGCGAGAATCCTCGGAGTAGTCCACCGGCACGAGAATGCGCTGAAACGCCATCGGAAATGCCGACCCACCATAGCACCTTGGTCGCACAGGTGGCGCTGTCTTCGGCCCGAACCGGTCTTTTCGAAGGCTCGCGCCTTGATCTAGACTCGTGATTGTGTCCGAAGATCGGTTCGGCTTCGATTCCGACTCCACCCTGGTCGGCGAACCCGGGGCGCTCACCGGGTGGGGACCCATTCGGCGCCCGCCGCGGCTCGAGCTCCTGCAGGGACCCGGGGCTCCTCGTGCGTTCGATCTGCTCGCCGACGAGATGGTGATCGGCCGTTCGAGTCAGGTCGAAATCTGCATCGAGAGTCAGTTGATGTCGCGTCGGCACGCCGCCCTGCGGCGGTCGGGGCCGGACGTGCGACTCGTCGATTTGGAGAGCGCCAACGGCGTTTACCTCAACGGCGTGCGGGTCCATTCGGCGGGGCTCTTGGAAGGGGACACGATTCAGATCGGAGACGTGCTCTTCGTCTACCGAGAGGGAGGTTGAGCCTCGCGATGCCGGCATTCGTCCGGTTTTGGGGAACGCGCGGCTCGATTCCGACCCCGGGCCATCAGACTCGTCGCTACGGCGGCAACACGTCGTGTGTCGAGCTCCGGATGGACGGCGCGTTGCTCGTCTGCGACGGCGGAACCGGGCTCCGGGAGCTCGGCCTCGACCTGCGCCGCCGCATGCCCGAAGGCGTGGAAGCGCATTTGTTCTTCAGCCACATGCACTGGGATCACATCCAGGGCTTTCCGTTCTTCGTGCCGGCCTATTCCCCCGAGAGCCGTCTGCACGTCTACGAAACGACTCCTGGAGACGATCGCGTGCGGCGCCTGTTGCACGGGCAGATGAAGTCGGAGTATTTCCCGGTGAGCTTCTCCGAGCTCGGCGCGACCATCGAGGCGAGGTATTTCTCGAACCGCGAGCTCTGGGTCCGGGGAGTTCGCGTCCGCTGTTTCGAACAGCCGCATCCGGGGCGAAGCTTCGCGTTTTCGTTCGAGCACGAAGGCAAGAAGATCGTGTATGCGACGGATAGTGAGCTCGATTCGTGCGTGTGCGATCCGCTGCTGCGCGAACGGGAGCCGGAGGCGTTGCGCCGGCTGCCCGCCGATCTCGTGCGGTTCATCGAAGGTGCGGACCTCCTGATCGCGGACGGCCAGTACACGGATGCCGAGTACCCGTCGAAGCGCGGCTGGGGGCACGCGTCGGCGGCCACGGTGGTGGATTTGGCCGTGCAGGCGGGGGTTCGGCAGTGCGCGATCTTCCATCACGATCCGATGCACTCGGACGACGTGGTGGAGGAGAAAATCCAGGTTTGCCGCGCTCGGGCGCGGACTCACGGCTCCGAGCTCGTCGTGTTCGGCGCGCGCGAGGGCGTCGAGCTCAAGCTTTGAGCCCGGGCGTGATTGCCGCCGTCGAGCAGGGGAGGGGTATTCTGCCGCACGAGCCGGCGGGAGGGCTCCGGGCCGGCCGAGGCCGGTTTCCAGGCCCCGTGCGGGCCGGCAGCCGGGGGCACCGCCGGACTTGCCGGCGCGCGCGATCGGCGTCTATTTTCGCGCGCCCGTGAAGGCACCGCTCCCGTCTCACTGCATCTCGCGTCACCCGATCCGAGTCCGGTTCGGCGAGACCGACCTCATGGGCATCGTGCACCACGGCACGTACATCAGCTACTTCGAGGTGGGACGCGTGGAGTACATGCGTCGCCGCGGGCTCAACTACACCTCTTGGACGGAGATGGGGTTCCACCTGCCCGTGGTGGAGTGCTATGTGCGATATCGGCGCAGCGTCCGCTTCGACGAGCTGATTTCGATCGAGACGCGGCTGACGGATCTGTCCAGAGTGCGTGTGCGGTTCGACTATCGCCTCCTGCGTCCGCTCGGTCACGACCAAGAGGAGATCCTCGCCGAGGGCTACACGGTGCTCGCCTGCGTCGGCACCGATCACGTTCCGCGTCGCTTGCCGCCAGAAGCAGAAGCGGTCCTCACGTCGCCGGAAATCGAAGAGGGGAACGTGCCGGCGCGCGCCGTCAACGATCGCTGAGTCAGGACGACGGCTTCGCTCGGATTCCTGCGATAGCCAAGGGCGACAATCGGTAGTAAAACTGGCGAGCGTATGGCCGAGGATCCGAAGCGCCTACGCGCCACGTTGATCGACGCTGGCTGGTCGACGCCGCCGCCTCCCGTGGAGGCGGAGCGCGCGTCGTCCCCGGGCGCGCCCTCGCCGGCTGTTCCCGCGCCGAGCACGGCGGCGAAATCGGCGCCGAACGCGGCGTCCGCGCCTGCGGCGAAGTCGGCACCGAACGCGGCGCCCGCGCCTGCGGCGAAATCGGCACCGAACGCGGCGCCTGCACCCGCGCCGATTCCAGGGGTCACCGCGCGTGCCGTCCCGGCTGCCATGCCCGGTGCGACGGCCGCCCGCGTGCCCTTGCCGGCTCCGGTGCCGCCGCCCACGGCCCCAAACTTTCAGGGCAGCCTGCCGCCCGGAGCTGCCTTCCCGACGCCCGGTAGTCCCGAGCCGCCTGCGACGGCGCCGGAGCCCGTCGCTCCCTCCGCGCCGTTGGCCGAGCCGGAAGCGACGGTCCGAGTCCTTCCCGAATACTCGCTCGAAGAGTCGCCGGGCGATCGGACTCGGGTGGACTTCGAGATGGAGGCGCGGGCTCGGGCCATGAATCTCTTGGATCCGCCGAGCGCCGCCACGCCGTCGGGCACCGAGCTCCCGGTGGAGCCCGCGGCCCCGACGGCGGCTCTTGCCGGGCCTTCTCCCTCCATTCCCGACCTTCGCTCGGCGCTCGGGGCGCCCGTCCGGTTCGCGGGGCGTGCCGTGCCGCTTTGGGGGCTCGTGCTGCCGCTCGTCGTCGGCACGGCGTTCTTTACGGGGATTGTCGTGGCCGCGCTATCGTCTTCGGGTACGGCTTCGGACACGCCCTCGGCCGAGGTCGCCGTTGCAGAATCCGAAGCTGCGGCGCCGCCTGCTGGGGCGAGCGCCGGGGCGAGCACTGCGCCCGCGATGGCGGCGCCCAGCGCGGCGGAGAAGCCGCCGAGCCTCGACGTCGAGCCCGGCTCGTTGAGCGCCGCCGAGGTGCTCGACATTGCCGAGCGGCGTGCCGGCGCGGAGCTCCGGGCCGCGCAGGAGCTTTCGCGCGCTCTCGAGCGCGAGCCGGGCATCGCCAACGACGCGCGCACGCTGGCCGACATGCGCCGGATGCTCGGCGAGCGCGAAACGGCGCGCACCGTGCTTTCGGCGATCGCGGCGTTGCCGGGACCGTACTCTGCCGACCTGTTGTACGACGCCTGGACGGCGCTCGGTCTGCGCGGCGAGACGAGCGAGCTTGCCCGCGCGCTCCTCTACAGCAAGGACGTGCAGTCCAAGGCATCCCCGGCGCTCCGCGTGGCTCTCGAGCTGCGCGATGCGAAGACCTGCGAGGAAAACCGAGCACTTTTGTCGCGTGCGATCGAACATGCCGATCGTCGTTCGCTCCAGGCTTTGACCAAGCTCCAGCGGACGACGGGCTGTGGCCCGAAGAAGCGCGACGACTGCCACCCGTGCCTGCGGGAGAACGACGAGCTCGAGCGCGCCGTCAAAGCCGCGCGCGCACGCCGCGAGCCGAAGACGTTCGTGAAGCGCTGAATCTCACGCGCTCCGTCGCTCGGGCGAAGAGCCCTCGACGCGTCGTTTGAACACCTCCCCGACCCCCCGAACCCGACCTACACCTCTTTTCCCGTTTT
>QGUH01001297.1 GCA_003242355.1 Pseudomonadota bacterium | reverse complement strand
CCAGAACCCCACCGCCACACCGAACGCCAGCGCGGAGGCGATGAAGCCCTTGCCTCGCCGCGGCGAAAAGTCGGGCTCGGCGGGCGTGCTCATCACCGTGGCCGGCACCGTCGACGACGGCGGGCTCTCGACGTCCGCGGTGCGCACGGACGGGGGCGCGATGCTGTACGCTTCGAGCGCTCCGACGATGGGCCGCGACGAAAGGGGTGGCTCCGACGACGGCGGCTCGAACGCCTCGACCCGCTTGAGCGCGTCCGCGATGGCGGCGCGCCGCGCAGCGAGCTCCGCGCCCGAAATGTGCTCGACGAACGTCGCGATTTCCCGTGGCTCCGCGCGACGGGGCACGGCCTCCGAGAGCGCCGTCATGAATGCCTCCGCGTTCGCGAACCGCCGTTCCGGGTCGTGACTCAGTGCGCGAAGCAGCACGCTCTCGAGGGCATCCGGATATTCCGAGTGATACACGCTCGGCGGCGGAATCGACGCAGCATCGCGAATCCGACGCATCGTTTCGGTCGGGTTCGCCGCCGCGAAGGGGTGCTTGCCCGTCGTCAGCAGGTAGAGCACGAGCCCGAGCGAGAACACGTCGGTACGCGGATCGATGGGGCCCCCGAGAATCTGCTCGGGCGCCATGAACGAGAGCTTGCCGCGGACCAATCCGTCGTCGGGCGGCGCTGCGCGCTTGGTCGCACGGGCGATGCCGAAGTCGATGAGCTTGATCGCGCCCGAGCTCGTCACCATCACGTTCTGCGGGGACACGTCGCAGTGCACCAGCCCGAGCGGCATCCCGTTCGCGTCGCACAGCGTGTGAGCAGCGTGGAGCCCGCGCGCGGCTTGCACGGCAACCTCGACGCCGATCTCGAAGGGGACTCCGCCGTAGAGCCGCGACCGTTTGATGAGGCTGCTGACCGGCTCGCCGTCGATCCACTCCATCACCAGGAAAAGCAGCCCGTCCTGCTCGCCGAGATCGAGGTACTGCGCGACGTTGGGATGTTGGATGGCCGCCGCGTTTCGCGCCTCGTCGAGCAGCATCTGCTCGAGTAACTGCCGATTGGGACCATCCGGCAACAGAGTCTTGAGCGCGACCACCTTCTGGAACCCGCGCGTCCCTCGGAGCCGCGCAGCCCACACGCGCGACATTCCTCCCCGCGCGATCGGAACGAGGAGCTCGTATCGCCCGAACGGCTGTCCCACTCGAATGGCGGACGGACTGCTCTCCATGGATACTTTCGGGAACCGCGACGAAACGTGGATCCCTTCGCGGCTCGTGCCCGCCGGCCAACGCGCAACAGGCAGAGTCGGCTTTCGAACCCTCGGAAACGGCGCGACGTCTTCTCGCTATAAGCCGTCGCACGAAAATGTCCCAATCGGTTGCAGTCACGATTTCCGAAAGCGCACGATCGTCGAGCGCTCTCGTGAGCGTGCCGAAACGTCCGCGCGACGGCGCACGCGCGCCCCCGCGGACGGAACCAGCGGCCGCGATTCGCGATCGCTCATTGCAGCTGAATTCTTTCCGGGTGCTCGGAAAGCACTGCGCACGTGACGCGTGGTATACGGCAGACCATGCGGAGGCTCGTTCGTGAAACCTCCAGCCCAACAAAACCGCCCGAACCTCGGATTGCCCGCTTTCCTTTAAAAACAAAATAAAC
>QGUH01000292.1 GCA_003242355.1 Pseudomonadota bacterium | reverse complement strand
GCGGGGGGTTTTGGGGGGGGGCTGTTTGTTGGGGGCGCTGCGTGGCGTCTCGGGCGCGGAGCGAGTGTCACCGAGGCGGCGCTGGAAGCGGGCTACGACGCGGTCGAGGCGTTTTCGCGCGCGTTCACCCGCGCCTACGGCGTGCCGCCGAGTCGGTTCGCCGCCGAGCGGCGTGATTTTCGGCTCGCGGCGCCGAACGGCATCCACTTTCACCCGCCCGGCGGTCTGTTGCTGCCGGGCCCAGCAAGGAGCAGAACGATGGATCTGTCCGACCGTCTCGTGCAGCACGAACACTGGCACGTGTCCCGCCTGCTGGAGCAGGCGGCGACGCTGCCCGACGAGGCTCTCGACCGACCCGTGCGACCGGGCCTCGTCGTACACGAATTCGAGGGGCCCGAGCCCGACCTGCGCACGATGCTCGAGCGCATCGTGTTCACGAAAGAGGTGTGGACCGCCGCGATTGGCGGTCGCGACATCCCACCTCGGGAGCCGCGCACGATCGCGGGCCTTCGGGCGCGGTGGGAGGCCGTGGGACCGCAGTTTACGGCGCTCGTGCGGCGCATTCGCGATCGCAACGAATGGGACGATGCCTTCGTCGATGCGCTCTGCACGCCTCCCGAAAGCTTCACCTTCGGGAGTGTGATCGCCCACATCCTCCTCGTGTCGGCGATTCGCAGGCAGACGGTCATCGGCGTGCTGCGCGAGCTCGGCGTCGAAAACGTGGAGACGCGCGATCCAATCGAGTGGGAGCGCCTGCTCGCGAGCGGAGGGGCGTCGTGAGCGGCCGTGTGCGCGTCTTCGTCGCCTGTTCTCTCGACGGGTTCATCGCGGGGCCGAACGACGACCTTTCCTGGCTCCCGCCTCCGGCCGAGGGCGCCGATCACGGATACTCCGAGTTCTTCGAGGGCGTCGGCGCGCTGCTCATGGGGCGGCGCACGTACGACGTCGTCACCACGTTCGCGAGCTGGCCGTACGACGATCGCCCCGTGCTCGTCGCGACGCGGCGCCCGCTGACGCCGAAGGTTCCCACGGTGCGCCCCGTGCAGGGCCCGATCACGGAGCTCGTGGCCGAAGCGCGCGCGGTGGCCCAGGGGCGCGACGTCTACGTCGATGGCGGCGACGTGATTCGCCAGGCCCTCGACGCCGATCGCGTCGATGCCCTGACCGTGACGATCGTTCCCGTCATCCTCGGCAGCGGTCACCCGCTGTTCGCGGGCGCCACGCGTCGCCACGCGCTCACCGTCACGGGAAACCGGATGACGCACGGTCTCGTGCAGCTCGACCTCGTGCCCACGCGGCTCGCGTCTTGACGCCGTGGTCTTCGGACGGGAAGCGACGGGCCTTTCGTCGCTCGCTCCCGAGGTCGTTCACCGGAACTTGGGATCGCCGAGCACCCGGCTTCGCCTTCGAGAGCGAGCACGTTCCACCGCCTCGAGCTGCCCGCGGATCCTCCGGACGTGAGCGATGAGCTTCGGTGCGCCGGCGAGCACGCCCGCTCGTCGCTGCCCGCATGGCGGGTCACGCTGCGTCCCCTCCGTGAGGCGCGCTTCTCGTTGCACCGATGACACGACCCGCGCGGCGCGCAGATCGCCTCGTGTCATCGTCCGCGCCCGACGCGCATGGTAAGACGACGCGTCAACGGAAGGCAGGAGGACATGGCAAAGCTCGTTTTCGGAATGAACATGTCGCTCGACGGCTACGTCGATCACGATAGGTTCGCGCCCGAGCCGGCGCTGTTCGCGTATTTCATCGAGCAGACGCGCAACGCGGCGGGCAGCATCTACGGTCGCGGCCTCTACGAGGTGATGCGCTACTGGGATGGGGACGAGTGGGACCAAGACGGCCCGGCTCAGGGCGATCTGCGCGCCTTCGCGGAGGCGTGGCGGGCGATGCCGAAATGGGTCGTCTCGCGTTCGCTGAAGGAGGTCGGTCCGAACGCGACCCTGCTCGGTGACGATTTCGAGGCCGACATTCGGCGAATCAAAGCCGAGCGCGAGGGGGACATCGAAGTCGGGGGACCGAAGCTCGCGGCGAGCCTCGCCGAGCGAGGGCTCATCGACGAGTACCACGTGTTCCTCCATCCGGTGGTCTTGGGCCACGGCGCCCCGTTTTTCGCCGGCGTACGCCCGAAGCTGCGGCTGGGCGGGAGCGAACGGATCGGCGAGAACACGCTCAAGCTGACGTACGTACCGGCCTAACGAGCCGACTCCATGATGAGCGTTCGCGGGAGCGCAGCGCGCGCTGCTCGTCTCGGGGGCGATCCCGCTCCGCACGGGGAGACGTCTGGTACGGGGTGAAATCGCAGTCTCGGAGTTTGGATTTCGGGCTGACGCTGGCCGTTCCGAACGGGGGAGGAAAGCCGAGCGAGCGAGCGGAGAATTCGGGCCAACGACGTCGGGCTCTTTTGCCCTCGGCACGAGCCACGTAGAAGGGGGGCTTGGTGTCGACCCCTCGAACGTCGTCCGGATCGAGCAGTGCCGGGCCCCCGTCGGCTTCTGGTGCCACTGCGGATTCTCTCCACGAAGCTTCACGGCATCCGGCTCCGACTCGGCTGGCACGCCGTCTCGGGACCTTCGACGCGGTGGTGATTGGTCTCGGCGCGATGATCGGCGCGGGGGTGTTCGCCGCGTTCGGACCCGCGGCGAGAGCGGCCGGAAACGGCCTCGTGCTGGGGCTCGTGCTGGCGCTGCTGGTTGCGTACTGCAATGCGACCTCGTCGGCGCAGCTCGCCGCGCTCTACCCCGAGGCGGGCGGCACGTACGCCTATGGGCGAAAGCGCCTCGGCGCGTTCTGGGGTTTCGTCGCGGGCTCGGGGTTCGTGATCGGCAAGCTCGCGAGCTGTGCGGCGATGGCGCTGACGTTCGGGAGCTACGCCGCCCCCGGGCTCGCGCGCCCGCTCGCGATCACGGCGGTGCTCGTGCTCACGGCAGTGAACATCCTCGGCGTGACGAAAACCGTGCTCGTCACGAAAATCCTCGTCTCCTGTGTGCTGGCGGCGCTCGCCGTGGTGGTGGGCGCGGTCTGGTTCGGAGGGGCGGCTGATCCCGCCCGTCTCGTTTCGCTCGAAGGGGTGACCGCGTATGGCGTTCTGCAGTCGGCGGGGTTGCTCTTCTTCGCGTTTGCCGGCTACGCGCGCCTCGCCATCCTCGGTGAAGAGGTGATCGCGCCGGAGCGTACGATCCCACGAGCGATTCCCCTCGCGCTCGGGATCGTGTTCGTCGTGTACGCGGCGGTTGGGGTGAGCGCGCTGGCAGGCGCTGGCGCAGCAGCGCTCGCCGCGGCCCCGGCGCCGCTCGTTGCCGCCGTCGAGGCGGGCGAGCTCGCGTGGCTGTCACCGGCGGTGCGCGTCGGCGCCATTTTCGCCTCGCTCGGCGCCTTGCTCTCGCTCGTCGTGGGCGTCAGCCGAACGATCTTCGCAATGGCCGCGAACCGCGATCTGCCGGGGTTCTTTGCAGCGGTCCATCCCCGGTACCGTGTGCCGCATCGGGCGGAGATCGCCGTCGGCGTCATCGTCGCGGCCGTTGCCGCCGTGGCCGACATCCGCTCCGCGATCGGCTGGAGCTCGTTCGCCGTGCTCGTCTACTACGCCATCACGAACGCCGCCGCCTGGACGCTCCGCCCCGACGAGCGTCGATGGCCCCGCGCCCTCGCCGGGCTCGGCCTGTTCGGCTGCCTCGTGCTCGCGTTCATGTTGCCTCTGGTCTCGGTCGTCGGCGGAGCGGTGCTTCTGGCGCTCGGCGCAGTCGCGTTCTTCGTGCGACGGCGCTCATGACGGTGCGGCCGCGCTGGGCGGACGGCGTGCGGGCAGGCGCCCGTACGGCGGCGCAGGACTGCCACTGCTACGCCCGCAGGATGCTCTCCATCTTCTTTCCCCGAGCGAGCTCATCGACGAGCTTGTCGAGGTAGCGGATCTTTTGCATCAGCGGGTCGGTGATGTCTTCCACGCGCACGCCGCAGACGATGCCGGTGATCAGCCGAGCCTTGGGATTCATCTGCGGCGCTTTGGTGAAGAACGTCTCGAAGTCGACCTTGGCGTCGATCGCCCGTCGAAGCTGCGCCGGACCGTAGCCGGTGAGCCACGTGATGACCGTGTCGAGCTCTTCTTTCGTTCGCCCCTTCTTCGTCACCTTCTGCACGTAGAGCGGGTAGACGCTCGCGAACGAGATCGTATAGATGCGCGGCTTCTTTTCCGAGCTCGCCTTCGCCGGCTTTTCTCCGGCATCGGATCGGGATCGAGGCGCGGGCGTCGCAGCGGCGCGTGCGTTCTTCGTCGTCCTGCCCGCGGCCCTCGTCGTGGCGCGCGCAGCTTTCGTCGTGGCGCGGGTCACGGGTTCCACCCCGGCAGCTTCGCCGCCTGACGAATCCAGCGCGTCAACTGGGCGTCACTGGGCTGGTCGGTCTCGTAGATGTCGAGGTAGCGCACTTCCGGGTGCTTGGACTCGCCGGGGGGGATCGGCTGGAGCGAGGCGCCTCGGAAGAACGTCACTTTCACGTACTTCGTGAAGCAATGAAAACTCATGAACCAGCCCCTGCCGTCGACACCGTAGAAGGGTGAGTTCCACTTCACCGCCTTCTTTACCTTCGGGACCGTGCGCGTGATGAGGGCGTCGAGGCGCCGCCCCACGTCGGCCTTCCAACCCGGCATCCCTTCGAGGTAGGCGCGCACGGGAGCCTCGCCGTCGCCCTTCGCGATCTGCGGGTTGCCCCCGGAGAGCAGAACCGGCTTCTGCGCCGCCTTTGCCGCCTTCGCGCCGCGAGCGGAAGCACGCCGCGCCTCGTCGCCGGCCGACTCCTTCATTGCAACGACGCGCCTGGCCGGAGCGCGCCGCGCTGTTGCGCCGGCTGCCTCCTTCGTCGCGACCACGCGGTTGGTTGGGCCGCGCCGCGTCCTGTCGGCGGCTGCCTCCTTCGTTGCGAGCACGCGCTCGGCTGGGGCGCGCCGCTTTGTTGTGCCGGCCGACTCCTTCGTTGCGAGCACGCGCTTGGTTGGGGCGCGCCGCGTCTCGTCGCCGGCTGCCTCCTTCGTTGCGAGCACGCGCTTGGCGGGGGCGCGCCGTGTCGTTGCGGCGTCCGCTTCCTTCGTCGCGAGCACGCGCTTTGCGGCGCGACGCCCTTTCACGCCGGCCGGCTGCTTCGGTGCCGACACGCTGCGTGCGCGTTCGTTGGTGCGGGACGGACGTTTTTTTGCGGTGGACGGACCCTTCTTCGCCTGGGTCTTCGCCTTGCGGAGCATGCGCACACGTTCACCGGTCGCACGACGAACGTCAAGCACGGCAATGCTCCGCCCCGCCGGAGTCCCTGTGGTGTGGGGCCGCGGTCGAACGCTTCGCCGCACCGGGCTTACGTCGCCCAGCGACCGGTGAGCGGACGCCAACGGTCGAGGTCGAAAAGCTGCTCCCGGTTCACCTGAAGGTCGGGCCGGAAGACCGTGTCCGGCAACAGGCGCGGACGGGCAATCCGGTCCATTCGAAAGGGGCGAAGGACGACAACCCTCACGTGCGCCGCCTGGTGTCCGAAGGAACGCGGCTTCGTCTACCGTGGGGGAGCCGGGTCGCGTGGCTGGATGCGAACCCCGGGCGCGTGCTCGAGTTGCTCGAGCTCTTGAAAAACGAGCCGAACCCGCTCGTGCGCCGTAGCATGGCCAACAACCTGAACGACCTCAGCCGGGTGCATCCGGAGCTCGTCGTCGAGGTCTGCCGGCGTTGGGCACACGCGGGTTCGAACGAAGCTCGCGAGCTCGTGCGCCACGCCCTGCGAACGCTCGTCAAGAAAGGGCATCGCGGAGCACTCGAGGTG
>QGUH01000291.1 GCA_003242355.1 Pseudomonadota bacterium | reverse complement strand
CCCGCGGCCGATGATGAACCGGTCCTTGGTCACCGGGAAGACCTCGCCTTGGTAGTGGATGGAGAGCGTGCCCGGCTTGTGCGCCGCGACCGGGTGGGGTGGGACCGTGCGTGGCGGGCCCAGCGGAGGCGGCGGGCGCCGCACGCTCGCACCGGGCGGCGGCGGAGGCGGCGGGGGCGGCCCGACGCGCTTCGGCGGAGGCATCGGCACCGGACGCGCCGTCGGCGGAGAGATAGTGGAAACCGAATTCACGGGGGGCGGTGGCGGAGGAGGCGGCGCTGCCGTGGGCACAGGCAAAGGCGGCGGAGCCGCGACGGAACCGGGCACCACCGATGAAACCGAGCTCGCCGCGCCGCTGTATCCGCGCTGGCGCGCGTACTGCTTCATGGCGTCGTTGATCAGGTAGTCCACGGAGCACTCGAGCTCCCGGGCCATCTGCTCGAACTTCTGCCAGAGCGCCTCGCGGCACTGGAAGGTACGACTCACTTTCTTGTTGGGGTCGGTCATCAGTCGTCTCGTCGCGCCGAGTGGCTTCGCGGGCGCCTCACGTCTTTCCCCCCTGCCGAGCCTGCATGGCCGGCACGATGCAGTAGGTCACGAAATCGCCGATGGTCTTGATGTCCTTCGTTTCACGTTCTGCGCCCGCAGGCACGTCACACTTCCACTCGCAATCCTGGGCATCCGTCGGACAGCTCGGAACCGCGGTCCGATCGCTCGCGTAGGCGCTCACCTTCGAGACGTCGGAGGGCGTTCCGACGGCATAGTAGTACGCGAGAGCGCTCAGGCGCACCGGCGCCGAGTGCGGCGCCTTCGTGTACCGCTCCACGAGCTGGACGACGGGCGGCGTTCCCTTCAGCGCCGCAATCCGAGATCCGTATCGAAGCGGCTCGGCGATCGCCATCGTCCGAATTTTTCCGAGCCTGGTGAAGAAACCCTCGAGGTCGCCCGCCTCGCTCATGCGCAGCACGAGGTCGGCTGCGACCCATCGCACCTTCCAGTTGTCGTGCGAGAACAGGCCGTACAGCTTGTCGATCACGAGTGAGCGGGGAAACTCGGCGGCCCGCTGCAGCGCCACGTCGCGAAGCTGGTCGGGCGAGCTCGGTGCTCGAGCGATCTCCAACACGGCGTCCGCGTGCGCGGGGTCGTTCCGGTCGAGGTTGTTCTGCAGCGCGGCCATGGCGCTCGCCCGGAGCTTCTCGCTCCTCGACTCGTCCCGCGCGAACGCGAGCAGGTAATCGACGACCGGGCGCCCGCCGAGGCGCTTCATCGAAGCCATCACGCGCAGCAGCTCCTCTTCCTGGTACTGCTTGAGCTGCTGTTGGAATCGCTCGGGGGAGGGATTGAGCTTCGATGCCTTGTTGGCTGCTTGAACGATCGGCGTCTTGTGCTCGATCCACGCGTTCGAGGCGACGTAGTTCGCGATGGCCACCAGTCGCTGGCTGCCGAGGAGCTTCGTCGCAGGATCGCCGAAGTCAGCCACGAGCTCGGCCATGCGGTCGATCTTGGCCGCGTTGGGCACCATCAGCGGCGGAAGCAGCCGGGCGCCCTCCGCGCGGAGCTCGCGCATCACTTGCTCGATTCCGTAAATCTGCGACGGGTCCTCGATGCGCTCCGCGAAGTTGGTGGTGGACCAGGTCGCGAGCGCCGAACGCAGGCGCGCCCGCAGCTCGGGGTCGGCCACCAACGCGCCCCCGTCGTGCGTCAGCAACGCGAAGGCCGCGTCCTTGTACGGCGCCGACGGATCGCCAGCCGCTGGCTGCCCCGCAGCCGACTTCGGAAAGGGTTTGCGCATCTCGGCCTCGAGGCGCGGCACCAGCGCCTCGACGATCGCCGCGCGCGCCGCAGGCGACAGCTGCGCGAGCGCGGCGACGAAACCGATGTGCTCGTCGCTACCTTGAATGCCGACGCGCCTGCCGTTCCTCGGCTTAATTCCGATGAGCGTCAGCGCCGCCTCGACACGAAGCTCGAGTGGGTACTTGTCGTGAACGAGCACCGCCACGAGCTTTTTTGGACCTTGGGACCGTGTCGCCCAACGCTCGATGTCCTCGTTGCTGGTGCGGCAAGCACCAGCAGTGAGCGCGGCAACGATGGTGGCCATGGCCAGGATCCGGCCCGTGGGAGCCCCCGGCTGCATCGCGATTCGACTGCTCCGTCTTCTCTCGCCTCGCGGGCACCTTTTTGCTGCGCCAGGCGAGGATTTGGATAGTACAGCCTAGCGGTACTCGGACTCAAGTACGGTGGAACGCCCGCGGAACCTCCCCGCCGCCGGGACCCGAAAGTTGGTGGAAACGGGTGAGGTCATGTAGTTACATGTAGTCGATGGGCGTGCGCTTGTTCAGTCCTCGGCCCGTCGAGGACCCGACGTTGGCCCCCGCGCGAGGGGGCGCACGGCTCCCGTATGGCCGGCTTTGGGAAGCCGCCGCGCTGTTGCTCTTCGCCGGCTCGCTCTTCCTCGTACTCTCGCTCGCGAGCTACGCGGTAGACCCGCTGGATCCGCGCGTCGTCGGCGGCAACTGGGTCGGGGCCGCCGGTGCGGCCGTCGCGGGAAGCCTGGTGCGGGCGTTCGGCATCGTGGCCTGGCTGCTGCCACTCGAGCTCGTCCTCGTGGGCGCGCCACTGTTTCGGGGGCGAAAGCCCGAAAACCTCCCGCTCCGGCTGGCCGGCGATTTGGTGGTCGCCATCGTGCTCGCCGCGCTCGTCGAGGTGGCAGCACCGGGTGCCACGGCGTTCGGAAAAGCCGCGGCTGCCGGCGACGTCGGCCTCCTGTTCGGCGAGCTAATGCAGGAGTTCTTTTCCACGATCGGCTCGTTCCTCGTCGGGCCGACGGTCGTGGGTCTCATCCTCATCGGGCGGAGCAGCTTTTCGTTCATCGAGCTGTCGCGCCGCACCGCCGAAACGTTCCGCCGGCTGGCGCTGCGGCTCGTTGCCCTGGTGACCCGCCTCACCTCCGCCTGGAAGGAGGCGCGCGCGCTCGGTCGCGCCGAGCGCCGGGCCGAGCTCGACAAGCAAGCTGCCAGCGAGCCGGCCGATCCGGACGCGGCGCTGCTGCTGCAACTCGACGAGGGCGCGAGCGAGTCGGTCCCTGGGGAGCAAACCGGCCCGCTCCCCCTGGCCGTCTCGAACACCGTCCGCCACCGAAGCCGTCGGAAGGCAGAGGCGGACGCGGAGCCTGCGTCCCCCACGAAGGAGAACCGGCGCGAAACGTCCGCACCCGAAGAGGAGGAAGCGGAAGACGAAGGCGACGAGGGCGAGGAGGAGTGCGACGTCGAGGAAGCGGCGGAGACCGAAGGCGAAGCGTCGAAGCGAGGCCGAAAACGCCGGCGCGCCCCGAGCTCCCGAGAGCCCGCAACCCACGAGCCGCAAGAAGCGGCGGAGGCGAAGCCGAAGCCGGCCGAGCCGCGCGCCAAACGCCGGAACGGCCCGGAGATCGTCGATACGGAACCCGAGCGCGCCGTGGAGCGCGCCCTCGACGCGCCCGCGGTGCGGGTGCGGGACGATTTCCAGCTCCCCTCGTTCGACTTGCTCGACCCGGCGCCGACCAAGTTCACCGGGGTCGACGAGGCCAAGCTCCGCGAGAACAGCGCCCTGCTCGTCAAAACGCTGCTCGACTACGGCGTGCAAGGAACGGTCGAAGCGATTCTCCCGGGCCCGACCGTGACGATGTACGAGGTGTCGTGCTCGGCGGGGACCAAGGTGAGCAAGGTCGCGGCGCTGGCGGACGACCTCGCGCTGGGGCTCTCGCGCAAGGTGCGCATCATCGCGCCCATCCCCGGCAAGAACCGCATCGGCTTCGAGCTCCCCAACGACGATCGGATTCCCGTGAATCTGCGCGAGCTCGTCGAGGATCAGCGCTTCGACAAGATGGCGGAGAAGGCGCCGCTGCCCGTCGTGCTCGGGCGGGACATCGTCGGAAAGCCGTTCTACGCCGATCTCGCCTCGATGCCCCACGTCATCGTGGCGGGCGCGACGGGCGCGGGAAAGAGCGTCGGGCTGAACGTGATGCTCTCGAGCCTTTTGTTCAAGCGCACGCCGCAAGAGCTGCGCTTGCTCATGGTCGACCCGAAGGTCGTCGAGCTCGCTCCGTACGCCGACATTCCCCACATGCTCCTCCCCGTCGTCACGGACATGAAGCAGGCGGCGACGGCGCTGCGCTGGGCGGTCGACGAAATGGAGCGGCGCTACCAGCTCTTCGCGAACGCGGGCACGAAGAACATCGTGACCTACAACGCGTGGGTCAAGCGCGTGCACGCGGGCGAAGCGCCCGCGCCGCCTCCCGAAGACGTGGCCGCGCTCTCCGCGGACGGCGCCGTGGTCAGCGTGCCACCGGCGCGCGAGGGCTCCGATGGGCGCATGCTTCCGGGCAAGCTGCCTTACATCGTCGTCGTGGTGGACGAGTTCGCCGACCTGATGATGCAGCAGGGCAAGGAGGTGGAGTCCTCGGTCGCCCGGCTCGCACAGAAAGCGCGCGCCGCGGGAATGCACGTCGTGCTCGCGACGCAGCGGCCGAGCGTGGACGTCATCACCGGCATGATCAAGGCGAATTTCCCGACGCGCATCGCGTTCCGCGTGGCTCAGAAGGTGGACAGCCGGACCATCCTCGACGAGCAAGGCGCCGAACACCTCCTCGGCCGCGGCGACATGCTGATCAAGCTCAACGGCTCGACCGAGACGTACCGCGTCCAGTGCCCGTTCGTGAGCGAGGAAGAGGTGAGCCGCCTCACGGATTTCCTACGCACCCAGGGCACGCCTCAATACCACGACGCCATTTTGCAGGCCGATCGGGATTCGGGCGACGGCGAGGGCGACGAGGAGCTGGATCCACGTTTCGAGGAGGCCGCGCGTATCGTGGCGGAAACGCAACGCTGCTCGACGTCCTGGCTCCAACGGAAGATGACCATCGGCTACAATCGCGCCGCGAAAATCGTGGAGGCGATGGAGAAGCGCGGCATGGTCGGGCCTCCGAACGGCGCGCGCGACAGGGAGGTCTTCCTGCCGCCGCCGTGACGGATTCACGGCTCTTTTCCCGGGAAATTGCTGGCTTCGCGCATGGGCTCTCCCTGTGATATCCGAACAATCGATGATGCTGCGTGACGCGCCGCCGCCCTTTCCGCAGGCGCTCGACGACGATGACGACGACGTCGCGTGGAACCTGCGGACGGCCGACGCGCAGTGGCGGCGCGGGGCGCGGGCGGATGCGCTCGAATGGCTCGCTCGCGCGGTGGATACCGCGATCGACGCTGGGCGCATCGAGCGAGCGCGGGACCTGCAGCAGCACCTGAACGCGCTCAACGCGGCGCTGAAGGCGGGCTGGGCCCCCGAGCCTCCCCTCGTGAGCGCGTCCGAGCCGGCCGGCGCGGCCGCCTCGAGCGCGGCATCGAACGAAGACGAGCTCGAGGTCGACATCGACGTGGACATCGAGCTCGAAGAGCTCGATCTGGAGCCGGCCGGAGAAACGCTCCAAGCCGCCGAAGAGTCGCTCGAGGTGCTCGAGCCCGAGATCCTCGACCCGGAAGAGCCCTCCGAGGTCGACATGGACACGCTCGAGACGCTGCCCCCCCGAGCAGCGTTCGGAGCCAGCCGTGACGAGGCGCTCGATTCGGCGACCGGCCGTGACGAGGCGCTCGATTCGGTGACCGATGCGGCCGACTTGATCGAGCCCGTGCCCGACGAGCCGCCGATGCGCGCCCGAACGGATAGGCTGCTCGAAAGCGTCCCCGCGCCGCCGCCCGAAGCGAAGCCGCCGCGGTGGCCGGAAACCGGGCCCGCCAGGCCCCCGGTGGCGCCCAACAACGCAAAGA
>QGUH01001296.1 GCA_003242355.1 Pseudomonadota bacterium | reverse complement strand
GATCATGCTGCACGGCGAGCTCCAGATCGGCACGCCGGAAAGGCCTCATACGCGTAACGCGACGATCACCTTCACGGACAACGTGAAGGGCGAGGACGTGATGGCCGGCATGGGCGACCGCGGCATCATGATCTCGGGCGGAACCCTGAATCTGCACGGCGATCGCACCAATAGCTGGACCAAGCTCGCCCGCACGGCCGAGGCGGGCAGCACCACGATCCAAGTCCTCGATCCCTCGGGCTGGCGCGTCGGCGACGAGATCGTGCTCGCGTCGACCGACTATGATCCCCGGCAAGCGGAGGTCCGCACGATCACCGCGATCCGCGGCAACACGATCACGCTCGACCGGCCGCTCGAGTACATGCACTTCGGCGAAATCACGTTCGGCGTGGACGAGCGCGGCGAAGTCGGGCTCCTGACGCGCAACATCAAGATCCAGGCGTCGGAGGATGCCGAGGAGACGTACTTCGGCGGCCACATCATGGCGATGCCGTCGAGCAAGATGTACGTCTCGGGTGTCGAGCTCCGCCGCATGGGCCAGCACCTCACGCTCGCCCGCTATCCGATCCACTGGCACCTGGTCGGTGATGCCAGGGGCCAGTACATCAAGAACTCGGCGATCCACAACACGTACAGCCGCTGCGTGACCGTGCACGGCACGGACAACCTGCGGATCGAGAACAACGTGACCTACAACAACGTGGGCCACTGCTTCTTCCTCGAGGATGGCATCGAGACGGGCAACGAGTTCGTCCGCAACCTCGGCATCCAGACCAAGTGCCATCCGACCAAGCCGTGCGACCCGACGAACCTCGCGCCGTTCGGTACGCAGGAGGACGGTCTGAACTTCAAGACGGCGGGCCAGGACTCGAAGGACGTCCTGATCCCGTCCGACAACACGGTGTCGACGTTCTGGATCACCAACCCGAGCAACATCTACCGCGACAACGTGGCCGCAGGCTCCGACTCGACGGGATTCTGGTTCGCCTTCCCGGTGCACCCGACGGGCCAGTTCGAAGGCACGGAGATCAGCGCGAACACCTGGCCGCGCCGGATGCCGATCGGCGAGTTCAAGGGCAACGTCGCCCATTCGAATTTCGACGGCTTCATGCTGGACCGCGGCCCGAGGCCAGACGGCAAATTCACCACCGGCGGACACACCGCCCACAGCGATCCCGCCGACCCGAACAGCCCGCAGGTGGAGGCGGTGTTCGAGGACTTCACGGCGTACAAGAACCGCAACGGCGGCATCTGGGCCCGCGGCGAGGTGCACACCTTCAAGGGCTTGAAGCTCGCCGACAACGCGATCGGCTACACGCACGCGTCCGGCAACTTCGGCCAGTCGCCCTTCACCTCGCGCGTGGTCGACTCGCTGTTCGTGGGCGAGACCGACAACATCGGCAACCCGAGGACCGAGACGGAAAAGAAGTACGGTCGCAGTCTGCCGTTCCCCAACCTCCCGGATTTCCCGATCCGCGGGTACGAGTTCTATGACTTCCATCATGAGCTCGACAACAACACCTTCGTGAACTACGAGGACAACGACACCCGCAAGACGGGGGCCATCTCGTACCTGTTGTTCACGAGCTTCGGGATGAGCTCGAACAACACCGTCGCGCGTTCGAAATTCGTCAACGCCAAGCCGGTG
>QGUH01000290.1 GCA_003242355.1 Pseudomonadota bacterium | reverse complement strand
CTTCGAACACGCGCGAGGAGTGGGGTGCCAGGACGGCCCGCGCCTGCTCCTTCTTGAGCCGGTACCCGGCGAACATGTTCACTGCGTCGACCTCGAAGGTCAGGACGTGTTTGTAGTCATTGTGCACCTCGAAGCGGAACGGCACGTCCTGCCACGGCGACGCCGACTTCATCACCATCGAGTGGATGTTCTCCTGAGCGACGTTGTTGAACGGATTGACGTCCGCAACGTGGCCGAGCCCCGGCACCGTCCAGTCGACGACTTCCACCGCCACGCAGGTGTGCCCGTCTGCGGCGAGCTCGTCGTCGGGATTCCAAGGGATGCTGAACACCGCCGAGCCGCCCGCTGGGATCGACTTCGGCTGGGAGAAGGCTTCCGGGACGATAGGTCTCCAGGCGCTCGCGTCTCCCGCGCCACCCGGCGAGTTGAACGTCGCCTTCACCCGCACGTTCTCGACGTCGTAGGTCCCCGCGTTCTCGACCAGAACGTGAATCCAGTTCAGCGGAACTTCTCCGGTGTAGTCGGCCAGCCACACCGGAGGATTCACGTTTCCGACGGCGTTCGGGTCGGTCGAGTTCTGATCGGGAATCACTGGGTTCTCGGGAGGCATCACCGACGTGGCCGGCTCGAACCAGATCGCGTTGGTTGCGTACTGTTCCGGTGCGAGCCACGGCTTGATCCGTAGATCGACGGTTTCCGTCGCCGTGTACGTGACCCGCACCATGTAGCTCGGTGGCTGTTCCTCGGGATTGGGACCCGGGCCGGCCACCATCCCGATGTTCTCGACGCTGATCCCTGGATAGGATGGAAAGGTCGCGAGCGTGTTCAGCGCCGAACCTGCGGGAATCGTCGGGGCATCGTCATCCGGGTAGGGCGGGCCAGCGACGAGGTCGTGGGTGTGGTTTCGGGCGATCGGTTTGATGAACGCGCCGTTCAGCCAGAGATCGGCGATGTTGTCGGTCACGCGCACGCCTCCTTTGGGGAAGCCGGGTGCGCCGTTCTGGTTCCAGGGTAGGTCCTGACTAAACAACACGCCCCTCTGTCGGTTCTCGATGGCGATGAAATGTGCTGGAACGTTGGTGTTCGACGAAGCGACGTTGCCGAACGGCAGGACGATCATTTTCACGACGGGGAGATCCTGCTCGGGCAAGAGGTCATCGTAGATGGCACGCGGACGCTCCAGGGGGGTGAGGATGAACGTCTGTTCGCCGCTTCCCGGCAACACCGTTGCGATCGTGCCGTTGTTGATGGCGTTTTCCTCGTAGAGCCAGGCGTGCTTGAACTGCTTGGTGAACGCGCTCGGGTGCGAGAGCCCCGTGTGATCCGCCATCACGTCCCACCTACCCGGGAAGGTCAGATCCGGGTGGTAGTCGCTCGGTACGTCCGGCAAGAGCGTATTGGAGTTGTCGTAAAGGTCCGGCAACCCGAGGTTGTGTCCGGTCTCGTGAGCAATGGTGCCCACTCCCGAGTTGGCCTCGACGAGTGCCACGGGGCTCACCACGCGATACGTCTCGGTGATTCCACCCAGGTCCACGTCCGCGCAGAGCACGCCATACGACGCCGTGTCGCGCTGAGTATCGCCCGCGCTCAGCAAATAGACGTGGATGGCCGAAAAATCCTTGAGAAAGGCGTCGGCGGCCTCCTTCAGATTCGCCGGTGAGTTCGCAAGCTCCGCCGGCAGGCAGCCCAGGTCGGGCCCCGTAAACTCCTGCGCAAGGAACGACTCGAGAGCTTGCTGGGCGACTGCGCGCGCCCCGAACCGCAGGTCGATGGCCGACGCAGTTCCCTCTTGGCGTCTCGCCCTGACGAGACCGATGCGGGCAAGAAATGCTTCCTCTAGCGGATTCGCTAGAGGCTCGAGCGATTCGTTGATGGTGAAGGTGGTGAACTCTTCACCCGGGTCCACCGGGATATGGAACGCGATCTCGTCGTAATCACCGACGCTCGCGCCCGCGATCGTCCCACCGAACCCGCTCCTCGGGAGCAGTAACGCCCCGAGCCCCGCCGCGTCGTTCCAGGTTTCGCAGGGCGTCAAGCCACCACCGCAAGGTTGCGCACCGGTCCAATCCCAATAGGAGCTGTCGAACGCGGTACCCGGCCCAGTGAAGGTGAAGACCAGGGTCTTTCCCATCCCATTGTATGCGCCGCCGGGGAACACGGCGCCGTCGCTCGTCACGACGACCTCACCGTCCATCGTCTGTTCGAGCGTGGGTTCTACGAGCCCGAGCGCCCGACGGCTGTTCCGGTCGCTCATCTCCTTGTTGATCGTAACCCGACTCCCCGCGAACGTTCGCTTCTCGGCGATTTGAAAGAGCAACTTGAAGCCGAACAATGTCTCTGCCTCTCCGAGCTCGACTTCGAGCTCGTCCACGTCGGCTTCGACCAGCTGATTGCGGAGATGAGCGACGAGGGCCTCCGGATCGGCGAATGGAGTGCCGTCCGACGTGAACGTGAACTCCTTCTCGTCTTCGGCGGGATCGCTCACGTAGTTCAAAGTGAAAGAAGTGAACACGATACCAGACAGGTAGCTCGCCTCGGCGCCCTCCAACCAAGCGCGCTTGAAAGCGTCCTCTCCCAACGTCGGAAACTGCCCTTCCACTTGGTAGAAGCAGCTCGGGACGACGCCTACCACCCTCACGTTCTGGTAGGACGCTTCGAGCCAATATTCGGCAACTTCGGCGTATTCGTCTTTTATGATCTGGAGCTGCTCGGCGAATTCCGACCCGGCAAACTGCCGCGCGGCCGGATTGTAGGGGTACGTCCCGTCGACGACGGGTATCACCAGAATGCGCTGATCCATCCCGGGTCGCCTGCCATTCATCGTAAGGGTCAGCTCGTCGCCAGACAGCTCGACCCCACCTCCTTCTGGGCACTCGGCGCCGGCAGCCGGTGCGACGGACAAACCGACGCCCACGCCGAGCATGCTCAGCCAAACTCGCTTGCTCGCCTTCATGCTGCCCTCCTCACTCGCACGCCGTCGGTGCGGTGTATGGCTTCCCGATGATGGAATCCGGCTCGACGCGCACGACCTTGCCATAGAGCGGTGCCCGTACGGTCGTTCGAGACGGCACGTTGACCTCGGCGTACGGCGCCACGATGCGCGAGAGGATGGTCGCGTCCGTTCCGAGGCGGAGCTGGGTGGTCTGCCGCGACACGATCTCCGCACCCACCGACACTTTCCCGCCACCTCCGATCACCATCTGCTCGTGGCGGTCTCCGAACATCACGAAGCCGTTCGCGAGCAGCCTCGCCGGTCCGCCCTGCCAGACGATGACGAGACGCGTGTCCGGCTCGAACGTCAGCGACTCGAAGTGATATTCGCCCGTCGTCACCGCTAGCGTGGCCCCAACGCCGACCGTGAGATTCCCGTACTGCCCGGGCGGTAGCTCGAAGGGCTCGTCGATGAGCTCCGAGCCCGTGCCCGGCGTGATGGTCGGCACCCCGGGGGGCTCGCAGTCGTGCTCCGGACCGAGCGGTAGCGTTCGAATCAGGATCTTGGCGCCGGGACTCAGGTTCACCGGACCTGCCGAGAAGGCGGTGCCATTCAGCACTGCGTCGTTGCGGAGCGTGATTGCAGGGGCCGCGAGATCGCCCTGCATTCGGGTGTTCACCCCTAGCTCCGCCGTTTGACCGGCAGCCACGGGCCCTCGCCCAATTTCCACACGGTCGCCAAACACGACCGCCTGTTCTCCGAAGACGAAATACCGACGCGAGCAGTCGGCGCCAGCTTTGGACTGCCAGAAGAATACCGCGCTCAGGACGAGCGCTCCGCAAACCACCGCCTTCATTGCCTCTCCTCCGTAGGTGCCCACGAACGCACCTTTCCCATAGCGCCTCGGGGCGCCGCGTCAGCAAGTCGACGGGCTTCCTCTCCGCCCGCCAAATGCCTGTAAGCACCTGCTATCAGAGCAGCACCGCGCAATCAATCATGCGGTGTCGGAACTGAAATTCTTACCAAGACCTCACCCCACCCCACCTTCCGATCGAACTAGGATTTCGCTTGGCTGAACTTCCTCTGCGGTCCATGCTTTTCGTCGCATGCTGAAGTCGCATCGGATGCACGGGCGAACGGCGTCAGCGACAGCGCGTCGAGCAGCCGTTCTGGGACTGTGCCTCGTTGCCTGTGGCCTGACTTCGCGAAATTCGGACGAAGAAATGCCAGCCCAATCCGGCGGAGTCGGCTCAGGCGGTAGTGTCTCCGTGGCAGCGGGCTCGGGGGGCGCACCGAGTTCGAACACCGGCGGGATAGGCAAAGGCGACCCCGAAACGGGAGCCGAGGCGGAAGAAGAGATTTGCGACGGGCTCGTCAACCCCGCCTTGAAGCGCGCGATCACGGCCACGCTCCGACGAGAACCCACCGCTCTTCTGACGCGAGACGATCTCGACGCCATCACCCACCTCGAGATTCTCGATGGGTTGACGACGTTCGAAGGCTTTCAGTGCCTCTCCAACCTGCAACGTCTGACCGTCATCGCGAGCACCGCTCGCGACCTGAGCCCGCTTTCGGGGCTCTCTCAGCTCGTCTCGCTCGCCATCGGCAGTTCTGCTGCGCCCGATTTCACGACCGCGACCTCGGGCGCCCGAGCGCTCGCGAGCTCATTGCGCGAACTGTCCCTCGTCGGCAACGGCATCGAGGACCTGACCGGGCTCGGTGAGCTCACTGCCCTGACGCACCTCGACCTGCGCGACAACCGCATCAGTGAGCTCTCGGGGCTCACCGGTCTCGAGAACCTTCGACAGCTCGACCTTTCCAACAATCGAGTCGTCGACATCACGGCGCTCGCCTCTCTCGAAGCGCTCGAGACGCTGACGCTCACCATGAATCGGGTCGATGACCTGAGCCCCCTCGGTGGCCTCGAGCGCCTGTCGCGGCTCTCCGTGCACGAAAACCGCATCACGTCCATCGCATCCATCGAGCTCCCGAGCCTGGTCACGCTCGATGCGGGCGGGAACTCGATCGAGACACTGGGCGATCTGTCGGGCCTCGTCGAGCTGAGGCGCCTCGACCTGAGCGACAACGGGCTCCGCGACGTCGCCGGACTCGAGCACTTGGTCGCCCTCCGGGACCTCGTCCTCCGACAGAACTCCGTCTCGGATCTCACGCCGCTGGCCGGACTCCGGAGTCTCCGAGTCCTTCACCTGGGGCTCAATCCGGTCTCCGATCTCACCCCGCTCGCGGGGCTCGAAGAGCTCACGAACCTCAATCTCTCGAACACCGAAGTCGCGCTCCTTTCGCCCTTGCAGCGCCTGTCGAAGGTCGTGGAGCTCGATATCAGCCGCACGCACGTGAGCGATCTCGGTCCCCTCTTGACCTGGCCCGAGCTCGGCCAGGGCTGCCGCAAGCTCCGCCTCAGCGAGGATCTCCTCGACGACAACTCGATCGAGACGATCATCCCGCGTCTGTGCGCCCGTGATTGGCAAGTCAGCGGAGATCTGAAGACCTTCTGCAATGAGCCCGAGTGCAACGCGATCTGAGCCCTGCGGCAGTTCCGGAAGGACGCACGTGCCCGGGCTCCGAATCGGTCGCGCACGCGTCGCGTTCGGGAAAGCGCGAGCGCCGCTATTCGCCCTTCTTCTTGAAGATGCGCTTCAACAGGCCACCGGTTCCGCCCTGCCGGGGCTGGGACGGCGGGCGTGAGGAGCGATGGGGTGGGGCGTCGCTCGGGCGCTCGCTCGGGCCGCGGCCGCTGGCCTGGGGCATTTCGTAGAGGCGCACTTCGGGGATGGCGTGGCCGTTGCGGGGATCGGGCTGGCCGGTGTAGCGAAAATCGGCACGGGGGGCGCGGGCCCGGCCCCGCG
>QGUH01000289.1 GCA_003242355.1 Pseudomonadota bacterium | reverse complement strand
GCCCGGGTGAGGGCCACGGTCTCCGCGTCCGTCATTCCGCGGAAGTAGGTGGCCATCAAGAACGCGGCCATCTGATAATCGGCCACGCTCCCGGAGAGCAGCCCGGAGACGAGCGCTTCGATCTCGCCGGCCGACAGCTCGGCTCCGTCCCGCTTCTTGACGATGATCTCGACCGGATTCGGCATGTTCTGCCGTATCATACTCGTCGCCAACCGAGAGAACGGGAATCGTGAAGAACGGGTCGCGGGGCCGCCCGAGCGGCAAGTTCACTCAACACCGGAGGCTGGATCGCGCTCGAGAAATTCTCGAGCGGCACCCGCGCGGCATCTCCTTGTACGACCTTGCCGATGTGCTCGGTGTCACCGTGCGCACCATGCGGCGCTACTTGGCGGAGCTCGGCTCGGAATACGAGCTCGAGTCGATCCCGACGCGCGCCGGCGGCCCCTTGCTCTGGAGGATTCGGCCGGGAGAGGTGCCGCGCAAGCTCGAGCTCCGGCGCACCCAGGCCTATGCGCTGCTCGCGGCGCGCAAGCTCTTCGAGCCGATGCGGGGCTCGACCTTGTTCGAGGAGATCGACATGGTCGTGAACAAGCTGCTCGCGTTCGCGCGCCGGCCGGGCCGCGGCCCGAACGCGGGGCTGTCCGACGCGCGCCTCGAAGATCGCTTCCTCTATCTCCCGCACGCCCCCAAAAATTACGCCGAGAAGACGCAGGAGCTCGACGACCTGTTCCAGGCCGTCTCCGATCTGCGCCCGCTCACGTTGAGCTACCGGAGCGCGGGGCGCGGCACCGAGGAGCGCATCACGATCCACCCGTACGCGCTCGTCCTCCACCGCGACTCCATCTATACGGTGGCGTACCACGTGGCGCGCGGCGAGATCCGCACGTTCGTGCTCGACCGCATGCGCGACACGGAGTGCGCGGCGACCGAGCGCTTCGAGCTGCCGGCGGACTTCGACGTCGAACGCTATTTCCAGGGCGAGTTCGGCATCTGGCGCGACCCGGTGCCCCGCCGCGTGGTGATCGAGTTCGACGCGACCGCGGCGGAGTACATCCGCATGCGCAAGGTGCATGCGACGCAGAAGCTGCAGAACATCGCCGGAGGCGGCGTCCGCCTCACGATGACGGTCGGCAACCTCAACCCGGTCGTGAGCTGGGTGCTCGAGTGGGGGCGCCGCGCGCGCGTCGTCGAGCCGGAAGAGCTCGTCGAACGCGTCCGTGAAGAGCTCAAGGGGGCCTTGGAACTCTATCAGGATGCTCGAGCGGTGAAGCGCCGAGCGTAGACGGCAGCGAACGGGCAAGGGGCGGCGTCCGCATGATCGTGGGCACGGTCGGCGCGATCCGTCGTCCGCCGGAGCCGTCGCCGCGAAAGCAGCGCGCCTTCTGGGCCCGACCGGCACGCGTGCCGAGAGAGGCCACACGCGCTCTACGAGCTTCGTGCGCCCCGCGGGCCGTGCCTGGTTCGATCGACTACTCGCCGCGGTACTTCCGGTAATACGCGAGCACGCGGGCGACGTACTCTTGCGTTTCGCGGTAGGGCGGAATCCCTCCGTAACGGAGCACCGCGCCTTCGCCCGCGTTGTACGCGGCGAGCGTCAGCTCGAGGTCGCCATTGAACAGGTTCGCGAGCACGCGCAGGTACCGCGTTCCGCCGAAGATGTTCTCGCGCGGGTCGAACACGTCGGTCACCATCATGCGCTCGGCGGTTTCGGGGATGAGCTGCATGAGGCCGCAGGCGTTGGCTCGCGAGACGGCGTGCGGATTGAAGTCGCTTTCCACGTGGATGACGGAGCGAACGAGCTCGACCGGGATCTGGTAGAGCGTCGCGGCTTCGCGGATGTAGGCGTCGTACCGCGTGTAGCGCTCCGGCGACGTGTCGCGAGGGAAGCTCGGAGTGCGGGCGCTCCGCCCGGGGTCACGGGCAACCAGGCGTCCACCCTCGGGTTTCTTCCGGTTGGTGAAGCTGATCACCCCGTCCGGACCCACCGAACGGTAGATGTCGGCGGCGGCGGCACCGCCACCGGAGGTGACGGTGCACGCCAGCACCGGGAGAATTAACGCCCAGCCTGGCGCTCTCCGAGCCCTTCTGCCCTGGGGACGGGGGAAGGACATGCGTTGGAGGGAGCGAGGCATCAGGACCGGATTTTAGTGAGTCACCGGCTGGGCTGCCCCTCAAAACACCAAGGAGGGGGGTCTTGTTCCCAGCCAGATGAAAAAATCTCTTTCGATACTCGAACTTTCCGACGGATCGCGTCGTGCGGATCTTAAGTGGCGACGCCCGCTCGGAGGCCTCGCGTACGCCCGCCGACGTGGCGGACGAGCCGTCTCGGCGGACAGGGCGTCTCGGACGCGGCCACCCGGGAGGGCGCGCGTCGGGTTCGAACCGCGTTCTTGTGGTGACCCACGGATTGCTCCCGTAGGACGGGTCAAAACCGCAGGGCCAGGCAGTCGCTATCTGGTGAGGAGAGGTCGCACCCGCACTCCTCCCGTTCCGTCGCCGCGGCCCCGGCCCCCGACGAGCACGAAGCCCGAAACCCGACCGCCGCCATGCCCGCTGCTCGAGAGAGCGCCGCTGAGAACGCCGATCGTTCGACGATCGGCGTTTTCGGCGCGTTCCCAACCGTTCGTCGCTCTGGACGCCCTTCGCGGGACGCGCCGTCGGGGCCACGATGGCGCTGGTAGCGCTGCGTGCCGAACGCGCTCGCGTCAGTCGTCGTCGCCGGTGAGGTAGGTGTAGGAGCGGAGCGAGTCTTCGTAGTGCCGCATCAGCGTGCGCAGCTGATCGTTCGTCAGCCGGCCCGCGCTGACGGCGCGCTCCGCCTGGCGACGCACCGCGTCCACCATGCTGTCCGGCTGGTACTCGACGTAGCGGAGCACCTCCGAGACGCTGTCGCCCTTGATGACGTGGCGCACGTTGTAGCCGCCCTCTTCGGTGAGCGCGACGTGCACCGCGTGCGTGTCCCCGAACAGGTTGTGCAGGTCGCCGAGGATCTCCTGGTAGGCGCCGTTCAGGAACATGCCGAGGTAATAGGGCTCGCCCTCGCGCAGGCTGTGGACCTCGAGCGAGCTGCGCACGTCCTCCACGTCGATGAAGCGATCGATCATGCCGTCGCTATCGCAGGTGAGGTCGGCGAGCGTCGTCGAGGTGTTCGGCTCTTCGTCGAGCCGGTGGATGGGCATGATCGGGAACAAGTGATCGATCGCCCAGATGTCCGGCGCCGACTGGAACACCGAGAAGTTGCAGTAGTAGATGGCGCTCAGCGTGCGGTCGAGGTGCTTGAGCTCCTCGGGCACGAAGTTGAGCCGGCGCAGCGTCTGCTGGAGCTTCTCGCAACAATTCCAGAACAAGCGCTCGACTTGCGCCCGCTCGCGCAGTGACAGGTAGCCGTACTTGAACAGGCTCTGCGCCTCTTCCTTCGCCTGCGTGGCGTCGTGATAGCTCTCCTGCACGTTCTTCGGCTGGATGCCGTGATACGTCTCGTAGAGCTCCTTGAGCAGCCGGTGCGCGTCCGGCTTCGGCTCCACCGGCTCGCCGAAGCGCACTTCGCTGCGCCCCACGACCTCGAACACGAGCACCGAGTGGTGCGCGGCGATCGCGCGACCGCTCTCGCTCACGATGGTCGGCACCGGCACGTCCGCCTTGGCGCAGGCGGCCTGGATGTGCGCGACCACGTCGGCCGCGTACTCCTCGAGCTGGTAGTTCTTGGAGGCGTGGAAGTCCGTCTTCGACCCGTCGTAGTCGACGGCGAGGCCGCCCCCCACGTCGAGGAAGCCCATCTTGCACCCCATCTTCGCGAGCTCGACGTAGATGTTCGACGCCTCCTGCATCGCGTTCTTGATGGGGATGATGCTCGAGATCTGGCTGCCGATGTGGAAGTGGAGCAGCTGCAGCGAGTCGAGCATGCCGCGCTCGCTCAGGCGATCGACGACGTCGACGATCTCCGAGCTGTTCAGACCGAATTTGGCGCGGTCACCCGCCGAGTCCGCCCAGCGCCCGACACCGCGCGTCGTGAGCTTGGCGCGCACGCCGAGCAGCGGGCGGATGCCGAGCTTTTCCGAGGCGCGGAAGACGAGATCGAGCTCCTCGAGGCGCTCGAGCACCACGATCACGGTCTTGTCGAACTTCTGCGCGAGCAGCGCGGTCTCGATGTACTGCCGGTCCTTGTAGCCGTTGCAGATGATGAGCCCGCCCACGTCGCTCATCGCCGCGAGCGCGATCAAGAGCTCCGGCTTGGAGCCCGCTTCGAGCCCGAAGTTCCAGGTGCGGCCGACCTCGACGATCTCTTCCACGAGGTGGCGCTGCTGGTTCACCTTGACCGGGTAGACGCCGCGATAGGTGCCGGCGTACTCGTACTCGGCGATCGCCTTGGCGAAGGCTTGATTGATGCGCTTGATGCGATCGCCGACGATGTCCGGAAAGCGGATGAGGAGCGGCAGCTCGAGCCCACGCGCCGTAAGCTCCTGAGTCAGCTCGTACAGATCGATCCGCTGCGGCCGATCCGGATCGGGCGTGACTTCGACGTGCCCGCGGCCGTTCACGTGGAAGTAGGGCGCGCCCCAGCCGTGGATCTGGTAGCGCTGTGCAGCGCGTTCCGTCGTCCAGTCCGAGCTGCCGTTCTGTTTCTCTCCGGGAGCGCTTCGCCGCGAGACGTCGAGAGCCGCGTCGAGAGAGATGGCGGTGAGCTTGGCGCCGTTCATGTCCTCGCGCGCAATATAGTCGATTTTTCACCATCGGGAGCTCCGCTCCCACCACGACGAAGTGAATTCGTGGCGGCGGCGGAGCTCGGGCTCCGCTCGGGTCCGGCGAAGCCGAAACGGTCGCGGGCGCGACGGTGGGGGCTCACGCCTCCGGCCAGAACACGGTCGGGAGCGCCGAGCGCCGCGCGAGCGCCAAGAAGTCCATCGAGAAGGCGACGGCGATGTGGACGAGGAAGCCCGCGTAGATGCTCCGCGTCTGCATGGCGAGCGAGCCCAAGACCACGCCGGCGACGAGCGCGCCGTGCGCCTCGAGGTACGGCTTGCCGTAGTGGATCATGCAGTAGGGCACGGCCATCGCGAAGATGGCGGCGGCGCCGAGCGACGGGCGCAGCGCGGCGAGCATCCAGCCACGGAAGAAGAACTCGAGCGCGAAGAACTGGACGAAGTACATCGCTTCCCACGCGATGAAGTCCGACCAGCTGCGCGAGCTCAGCTTGTAGAAGGGGTAGTAGGTCCCGAAATCGGGCTCGCGCGCCACGATGAACATCGCCACGAGCACGACGCCGAGCGAGAGCGCGTACAGCCACAGGTGGCTCGTGAACCCGCGCAGCCGCAGCCCCATGTCGAGCACGCGGTCGTTGCGGAAGAGCACCTTCCACACCGCAATCGGCACCACCACGTACCCGAGCACGCGGGCGACCACCCACCAAGCGTAGCCGTAGAGCTCGTCGTAGCGGGCGAGGCGAAGGAACGTCGCGCCGCCCGCCTCGAGATCGACGAGCAACGGGCGAATGCTGTAGGCGAAGAAGTCGCGCCCGCCGTAGTACTCCTGAATGGTCAGGACCACCGCCGTGAGCGAAAAGCAGACGGCCGGGCGATAGTCGGGGCGCGCCCCGGCCGCGGCCCGCTCCAGGGCCGCCTCCGCGTTCACCTGATCCCACGTGCGCCGGAAGAACCACAGGATCACCGGCGCGATCAGGACGAGGATAGGAACCGGCAGCAGCGCCTTGATCGGCGGATGGTTGATCAGCGCGGACCACCACGAGACCTCGGGCAGCGGCGTGAGCGTGATACCGGGAGGCGGGGCCAGCCCTGCCGCAGTC
>QGUH01000288.1 GCA_003242355.1 Pseudomonadota bacterium | reverse complement strand
CCCCCCCCGCTCCCGGCCAAGCCCCCCCCGGGGACCGCCCGAAAAAACACAGGCGGCCCCGGGGCCTTCGGAGCTTCCGTTCCGGATCCAGCCCCTCGCGCGCAGGGTGTCCGTGGAGCGCGTGGAGTGAGCATGCAGCAAGGCGAGCGACTCCTCGGGACGATCCTCGAGCGCCACGGCGTGGCGAGCGGCGAGGCGCTCGCCTCGCTGCTCGAGCAGCGAGGCGAACGGTCCAAGCCGCTGCTCGAGCTCGTGGTCGAGTCGAAGCTCGCCAGCGAAATCGCGGTGGCGCAGGCGCTCGCCGCCGAGTGCCGCCTGCCGTTCATGAATCCGATCCCGGTCGACGAGATCCCGACCGAGGTCGCGACCAAGCTTCCGATCTCGTACGCGCGCGCGCATCGGCTGATCGTGTTCGCCGAGCACGAGGACTCGGTCGAGATCGTGTGTGCGGACCCGCTCGACACGGACGGCATCGACGACGTGCGCGCCACGTTCCAAAAGCCCGTCACGGTCCACGTGGCGACCAGCGAGGCGGTCATCGATGCGATCAACCGCGTCTACGAGCGACAGACCGCACTGAGCGAGCTGCAGGCCACCGATCAGATCCAGGACGACGAGCAGATCGACATCCTGGATTCCGACGACGACGCCCCCATCATCCGCTGGGTGAACGGGCTGTTCTCCCAGGCGGTCAAGGAGCGCGCGAGCGACATCCACATCGAGCCGGAAGAGCGCGAGGTCATCGTCCGCTACCGCGTCGATGGCCAGCTCTACGTCGCACGGCGCGCCAGCCGTCAGTTCATGAGCTCGGTGATCGCCCGCGTGAAAATCATGGCCGGGCTGAACATCGCCGAGAAGCGGTTGCCGCAGGACGGGCGCATCTCGCTCCGCATCGCCGGCCGCAGCATCGACGTGCGTGTCTCGACGATTCCGACGAGCCGCGAGCACGAGCGCATCGTCATGCGCCTTCTGCACAAGACGAACGTGCTGCTCGATCTGGCGGATCTCGGGTTCGGCAAGCGCGACTACGTCTTGATGGATCAGCTCATCAACCGCCCGGACGGCATCATCCTGGTGACCGGGCCGACCGGAAGCGGCAAGACGACGACGCTGTACGCCTGCCTGAACCGCATCAATCGTCCGGACATCAACATTCTCACGGCCGAGGATCCGGTGGAGTACGAGATCGCCGGCATCCATCAGGTGCACGTGCAGCCCAAGATCGGGCTCACCTTCGCCAGCGCGCTCCGCGCCTTTCTTCGGCAGGACCCGGACGTGATCATGGTGGGCGAGATCCGCGACCGCGAGACGGCGGAAATCGCCATTCACGCGTCGATGACGGGTCACCTCGTGCTCAGCACGCTGCACACGAACGACGCGGCCTCCGCCTTCACTCGCCTGGTGGAGATGGAGATCGAGCCGTTCCTGGTGCGCTCGACGGTGATCGGGATCTTGGCGCAACGGTTGGTGCGCGTCTTGTGCGAACACTGCAAGCAGCCGTACGAGGCGACCCCGTACGAGCTCGCTCAGCTCGGGATCGATCCCGAGCGCACCCGCAGGCGCAAACAGCGCAAGCTGTCGCCACGCTACGTCGCACACGGCGTGGAGTACGAGCCCGTCGGCTGGGACGGGCCCGGCATGCCCGTGTTCTATCGTCCGGGAGGCTGCGACCGGTGTGACCAGAAGGGGTTCACGGGACGCCTCGGCATCTACGAGCTCCTGGTCGCGGAGGACACCGTGGGCCGGCTCGTGCTCGGCAACGCGGACGCGCAGAGCATCAAGCGCGCGGCGCAGCAGGAGGGGATGGACTCGTTGCGCGACGACGGGGCGCGCAAGGTGCTGGCCGGCAAAACCACCGTCGAAGAGGTGGTCGCCGCGACGCAAGACGACGTGCTCGTCGACGAGTGAGGGGATTCGTGGCGGTTTTCGAGTATCGCGGCATCCAGATCGCTACCGGCCGGGCCGTCAAGGGCTACCGGGACGCGGAGAACGCCAAGGCGCTCCGGCTCGCTCTGCGCCGCGAGGGCGTGCTGCTCACCGCCGCGAGCGAGGAGAACGAGCAGAAAGAGCGCGCGGCCCAGCGCAACATCGACCTACTCGCGTTCTTGCGTCGCCCGCGGACGAGCGACGTGGCCGTGATGACGCGTCAGCTCGCGACGTTGGTGCGCGCGGGCGTGCCGCTCGTCGAATCGATCGCCGCGCTCATCGACCAGGTGGAAAACGAGCAGCTCGTGCGCGTGCTCACGACCGTGCGCGAGAGCTTGAACGAGGGCACGAGCTTCGCGAAGAGCCTCGAGCAGCACCCCAAGGTGTTTCCGCCCCTCTACGTGAACATGATCGCCGCCGGCGAGGCCTCGGGCACGCTGGAAGCCGTGCTCGAGCGCCTGGCGGACTTCATGGAGGGGCAGGCCCGCTTGCGCGGCAAGGTCGCGAGCGCGCTCGCGTACCCCGTGTTGATGGCGATCGTCGGCACGTTGCTCGTCTCGGTCCTGATGATCGGCGTCGTGCCGAAGGTGACGAGCGTCTTCGACAATCTCGGCCAGACGCTGCCCTGGTACACGCGCCTGCTCATCTTCGTTTCCGAATTCGTCGGCGGATACTGGTGGCTGATCGTCGGGGTGATCGTCGGCGCGCTGCTCTTGTTCCGGCGCTGGCGGAACACCCCCGACGGGCGGATGCGCTGGGACACCTTCCGGCTCAAGATGCCGATTTTCGGCCGTCTCCACCTGCTCGTCGCGGTGGCCCGTTTCTCGCGCACGCTCGCCACGCTGCTCGCGAGCGGCGTTCAGTTGCTCGCGGCCATGGAAATCGGCCGCCACGTGCTCGAGAACGCGCGCTTGCAGGCGGTCGTCGCCGACGCGATCGGCTCGATCCGCGGGGGCGAGAGCATCGCCGAGCCGCTCAAGAAGAGCGGCGCGTTTCCGCCCATGGTGACGCACATGATCGCCATCGGCGAAAAGAGCGGTCAGCTCGAGCAGATGCTCGAGAACGTGAGCCGCGCCTACGAGTCCGACGTGGAGACGCGCGTGCAGACGCTGACGAGTCTGCTCGAGCCGATGATGATCGTCCTCTTGGGCGGCGTCGTCGGCTTCATCGCGCTCGCCATCCTGATGCCGCTCATTCAGATGAACAACCTGATCGAGTGAGCATGGCGCGGTCCCGATCCAAATCGCCCGGAATCTTGTTCCCGTGGGAAGGGCGCACGGGTCTGCGCCGTTTCCTCAGGCTCGGGCGCGTGCGTCCCATCCTGCTCGCGATCGGCATCGTCGGGTTCATCGGGATCATCGCCTCGCGCGAGCAACGGAAATCGGGGGTGCGCGAGACGCGCGCCACGTTGCTCGGCGTGCGCAAGGCGCTCGACGCCTACCTCGCGGACAACGACGGGGCGTGCCCGCCGAGTCTCGAGAGCATTCTGGACTACGCGACCTTCGACGCCGTCCCGGTTGACGCATGGGGGCGGCCGTTGCGGCTGATTTGCCCTGGACGGCGCGAAGGTGAGCGGTACGAGCTGTCTAGCGACGGCCCAGACGGGAAACCTGGCGGCCTGGACCGCATCGAATGAACGAGGACTATGATGAAATACGCAGAGACCGTGCGGAGAGTGGCGCGCGTGCGCGGCGTCACCCTGTTCGAGGTGTTGATCGTGGTGGCCATCCTGGCGATGGTCGCCGGTGGCGTGGCTGCGTTCGCGCTGCCCAAGTTCCGCGAGGCTCAGCGGCAGCAGGCCGAAACCGGAGCCCGTATCGTGCGCACCGCGATCCAGCAGTGGCAGGCGGCCAACAACGAGAGCACCTGCCCCACGATCAGCCAGCTGGTGCAGGAGAAGCACCTCGATCCCGGGCAGAGCACCACCGATCCGTGGGGCCAGCCCTACATCCTGAGCTGCTCGGACGACGACGTGCAGGTGACGTCGGTCGGCGCCGACAAGAAGAAGGGCACCAAAGACGACATCATGGTGCCCAAGGGCACGGCGCTCGCTACGGACGAAGAGTAGGGCGCGCCGTGGGCCCCGCCCGTCGCGCGCACGCCCGCGGCCTCACCCTGCTCGAGGTGCTGATCGTGATCGCCTTGATCGCTCTGCTCGGAGGCACGGTGATGTTGGGCCCGGGTGTGCTCGCGTCGAGCCGGGTTCGATCGGCGGCGACCCTGATCGTGAGCGGCGTTCGGCTCGGGGCGACGCGCGCGAACTCCACCGGGCGCCCCACGCGCCTCGTGATCGACATCGACGAACGCCGGGTGCTGCTCGAAGAAGCCACGAGCAGCACGTTCGTGCGCGACAAGGACGACGCCGCGCAAGGGGCGGAGGCCTCGAACGAGATCGAGAAGCTGGCGCAAGAGGAAGCCGCGCGCATCCTCGAAGGGCCGCGCGCGCCGCGCGCCCGGTTCACGCCCGTTTCGGCGCTCTCGGATCCCGACGACCCGAGCCGGGGTCGTGCGCTCGGCAAGGGTGTTCAGATCGCCCGCGTCCAGACCGAGCACGACTCGGAGCCGATCTCACGCGGCCGCGCCTACGTCTATTTTTGGCCCGGCGGGCTCACCGAGCACGCCGCGATTCACCTCAAGCGCGAGGGCAGCAGCGACGAAGGCCTCACGGTGAGGATTCAGGCGCTCACCGGCCGCGCCACCATCCAGCGGGGGCGCGTCGATCTCGAGCCCGTGCGTTTCGACGACGACAACGAGGGCCTGAGCGAGCGGGAGGAGGACTGACGTGCGTTCGCGCGGGTTCACGCTGCTCGAAGTCCTCGTCGCGATCGCGATTCTCGGGATTGGCCTGACGACGATCCTCGGAACGCAGGTCGGCCTCTTCTCCAGCGCGTCGCGGGCCGAGCACTTGACCGTGGCGGTCGGCCTCGCGCGCTGCCACATGGCCCAGGTCGAGCGCGAGCTGCTCCGCAAGGGCTTCTCGTTGCTCGACGAAACCGACGAAGGACCGTGCTGCGAGCGGGACGGCGGTGAGGGCGTGGAGGGGTACCGCTGCGTGTCGAAGGTGGAGCGTATCGAGCTGCCGGATCCGGAAGACGTGCTCGAAAAGGAAGGGGAGCTCGATCCCGAGAACGACGAGCTCGGTCCCTTGGCGTTGCTCCAAGACCTGCAACGGGCTCCGTCGGGCGATGCGCCGAGCTCGCTACAAGATCTCGCGCAACGCATCGGCGAGAGCGCGAGCGCCGCGGGGCTCGGCCCGCTCGCGATGAACCTGGTGTACCCCGACCTCAAGCCGATGCTCGAGGCGAGCATCCGGCGGGTCACGGTGAAGGTCGTCTGGAAAGAGGGCATTCGCGAGCGCGACCTGTCCGTCACGCAGTTCGTGACCCACCCGCAACTCCCTCGACCGGAGGATCTCGAGCCGGGCGAAGGAGCCCTCGACCCGGGGGCGACGCCATGAAGGCTCTGCGGCGTGGTTTCACCCTGCTCGAGTTGCTCGTGGCGATTTCGATCCTCGCCATGGTCTCCGCGCTCATCTACAGCGCGTTCGCCGGCATGCAGCGGAGCAAGCAGGGGCTCGAGCGCATTCAGGAGCGCTATCGCGAGGGGCGCATCGCCCTCCACCGCATCACCCGGGAGCTCCAGAGCGCGTATCTTTCGGCGCACGTGCCGAACGATCCGACGCTGATCGTCCAGAGCACGGCGTTCATCGGCAAACGGGGCACGCCCGCCGACCGCGTAGACTTCAACGCGTTCGCGAACCTGCGGAAGGACCGCGATGCGCACGAGTCCGATCAGGCCGAGATCTCGTACTTCGGTTCCCCGAACCCCGACGGGTCGGGGCGGATCGATCTCGTCCGGCTTCATGTCGGGCGTGCGGT
>QGUH01000287.1 GCA_003242355.1 Pseudomonadota bacterium | reverse complement strand
TTTTTTTTGTTAATTGTCCACGCATCTCCCAGACCCTCCCTTCCCCTCTCGTCGGTCGGCGTCAGTGTTGAAAAGGGCCCGGCCCCCGGCCGCCCGGCGGCCCCGTGCGTTTGCCGCCCCCGCCCATTCCGCCCCTTCGGCCCGTCGGAACCCCGCCACCGCCGCCCGGAGCTGCCGCGACCCTCGCGACGCCCGCGCCCGCGCTGGCCGTGGCCACCGCCTTGCGCGATCCCGAAGTCAACGACGAGACCACCGTCAACGCCATCCAACCGAAGAGCGGCGACAGACTTCGGAACGGTCGCGAGGCGCCCGTTTCCGGCGCGGCCGACAAAGGAAGCCGGCTCTCCGCGCGCAACGGCGTTTCGCGAGAGCCAGCGCCGTCGGAGCACCGCGGAACCATAGCCATCGAGGCGCCGAGTGAACGATTGCTCGGCGCTTCCGAATCGGAAGCATTGCCCGCGTTCGGTGGCGTCACGACGCTCGCGGACGAGCTCTTCGCGAACGGCGACTTCGCCGCCGCGATCCAGGAGTACGAGGCCGTGCTCGTGCTCGTCACGGATGCGTCCGAGCGATCCGGTGCGCTCGCTCGCCTTGCGCAGGCGCTCGCGGCAACGGATCGTCTCGACGAGGCCGAAGAGCGCTTCGCCGAGGCGAGCCAGCTCGATCCGAAGCACCCCGACGTCCTTCGCGCGCGGACGGAAATCGATGCACGGCGCGGCGACATGACGAAGCTCGTCGTCTCCGCCGAGGCGCTCCTCGCGCGCACGCCCGAGGATCCCGTCGCGATCGGGCGGCTCATGCGCGCCGCGGAAGCGACCGGTGACGTGCGGCGTCTCGTCCTCGCGCGGTGCCGGCACGCGCGCCACGTGCTCGCCGGGCCGGAACGGGCCGAAGCGTTCTTGCAGGCGGCGGAGCTCGCCGCGACCGAGGGAGGGGATCCCGAGCTCTCGCTTTCGGCGACGCTCGAGGGGCTCGAGCTTTCGCCGAGTCATCTCGGGCTGCTCGATCGCGCGAGCATGCTGCTCGAGCAGAGCGGTCGGCAGCGCGAGCTGCTCGCGTACTACGATCGAGCGCTCGGGCAGATCCTCGATCCCGAAACCACTGCGGCCATCGCCGAGCGCATGGCGCGCATCGCTGCCGCGCCCCAAGGAGACCCGGCCGTCGCCGCCGCTGCGTTCGAGCGGTTGGTCGACGCGCGCCCCACCGATCTCGGCCTGCGCGCGCGGCTGATCGATCTGTATGCCCAAGCGGGCGATTGTGGGCGCGCGCTCTTGCATTGCCGCGTGGCCACGCGCCTCGCACCGCTACACCTCGAGACCTATCGGACGGCGATCTCCCTCTTCCGGAATCAGGGCGACATCGACGGCGCGTGGAACGCGGCCTGCGTGCTCGAAGCCCAAGGAAAGGCGGAGGGCGACGAGGCGCTCCTCGTGAGCCAGCATCGCCCCGAGGGCTTGCCACCCGTGCGGGAAATCGTGCCGAGCGCCGCCTGGGAAGGAACCCTGTTCACCGACGACGAAGAACCCGAGCTCCGTGCGTTCTTCACGCTGCTCGCGCCGGTCGTCGGGCGCGTGGGAGTCGCCTTCCAGGAAGAAAAGAAGCGTGCCGTCGTGCCCGACCCCGCAACGCGACAGGATGCCGAGAAGAGCACGACGATGCTCGCCAAGACGCTGGTGTGGGCGGCGCGCCTGCTCGGCGTTCCGTTGCCGACGCTCTTCGTGGTTCCCGAGCTCGCGACGGGGCTCGAGGTGCTGGCGCTCGATCCGCCGGGAGTCTCGGCGAGCCGTGCGCTCGGCGGCGGCCATTCGCTCAACCAGCTCGCCTTCCTCTGGGGACGCTTGCTCCCGCGCTATCGGCCCGAGCTCGCTCCGCTCCTCTACTTCCGCTCGCCCAGCGAGCTTGCGGCGTTCACGACGGCCGCGCTGGCCGCGACCGGTTCCGTCGTGGATACCCGCAAATTCGACCGCGACACGAAACGGCTTTACGGGACTTTGCGCCGCGAGCTCAAGTCCCACGGCGACACCGCACGGTTGAAAGCCGCGGGCGCTCGGATCTCCATGCAGGACGTCGCGCCACGGCTCGAGCGCTTGCTCCGCGCCGCCGACTCTGCGGGCGTCCGGGCTGGCCTGCTGGCATCTGGCGACGTCACGGTCGCGGCCGACGTCATCCGGCGCTACCCGATGGAGGGCGCCACGACCGCCGAGGACCAGCTCGGAGAGCTTTTCCAGTTCGCGATCAGCGAGCAGTACGGCCTGTTGCGCCAAAAGCTCGGCATTGCGGCGCGGAGCGCGTGAGGTCGACGGCGCGCGCTCCGCACACGGCGACCGTGCACGCGGTCGCGCCGTGCGCGATGATGGGGCGATGTCGCGGCGCACTCTCGTTCGCGGGCTCTTCGCGGTCGTGGTGGCGGTGCTCGCCGGGTATTTCCTGTTGCCCGACTCGCCCGAACGACGCGTGCTCCGAACGCTCGAGACGCTCGCGCAGTCGCTCCGGACCGCGTTCGGAGAAGATCACGCCGAGCGACGCGAGCGCATCGCGACGATCTTTCGGCGCAGCACGACCCCCAACGTGACGCTCGTCGCTCCCGAGCTCGGCACCGTGGAAGGGATCGACGAGCTGGTGGGGCTCGCTGCCTCCGCGGTCGGCGTCGATCTCTCGTTCGAGCCGAGCGGCGTCGAGGTGACGGATCGAAGCGCTCGCGCCCGCTTGCTCGTGCATCTTTCGTTTCGCATTCCGGGCGAGGAGATTCGCCAGAAGCGCACGGCGAGCGTCGTTCTCCGTCGTGCGGGAGACGATTTCTTGGTGGAGCGCGTGGAAGTGAGCCTGCCCTCGCACGAAGAGCCGGAAGCGCGCCCCTGATTCGTCGAGCACGCGCCGGGCTCTGGCCGATTCTCGGGCGTCCTCCCGAAATTCGGGCTCAGGCGGACGCCGTGCGTGGGCGGGCAGCCTCCGCGCCGAGCAGGACGAGCACGATCCAGAGGACCGTCGAGAGGAGCAGGTGCACCACCTGCATCCAGCCCGGAGCGGACAAGAGCACGTTCACGCCACCCGCGAGCATTTGGGTGGCCGTGAGCGCAATCAGAGAGCGCGCGAACGTGCCGGCCGCACGAGACGAAAGCCGTTCGAGCGCGGCGCTCCCGATGCGGAACAACTGCGCCGCGACGAGCACCGAGAGCACGGGATGGATGACGCGCAGGCGCTCGAGGAAATGCGACGAGCTCGCCTGGAGCTCCGCGATCCGCTCCGAGAGCGGCGCGGCAGTGACCGGGTAGACGGTGTCTCCGAGCGCCGTGATCGCACCGGTGGACGAGACGGCGAGCACGCCGACGATTCCGAGCCAGACCATGCGCACCGTTCGCGGGTCCCCGCTCGGCGCGCGTGCGGCTCGCGGGACGCTCCACCAGAACACGAGCGCGAGCGCGGCCGTGAGGAGCGAGGTGCTGACCAAGTGGAGGGGCATCACCACGGTGCGAGCGACCGAGGTATCTCCCTCGACGAGCTGGAAGAGCACGAGGCCGGCCCCGACCAAGGCTTCGACGATCATCATCACGCTCGAAGCCACCGCAGCCCGGCGTACGGGGTGTCCCGATTTGAAACTGCGAAAGGCGACCGCGGTCAGCGCGAACACCGCGAGCATCGCGAGCCCGGAGCTCGTGCGATGCCCGAGCTCGATCGCGGTCTCCACTTTCCGCGGAAGGTGCACGATTTCGCCGTGACAGGTCGGCCAGTGCTGCCCGCATCCGGCCCCCGACCCCGTGATGCGGACTATCGCTCCGAAGAGAATGACCGCGACGGTTCCCGCGAGGACGATCAGCGCAAAGCGCGTGAATCCAGCCGATGCGTGCGGGCGGGAGCCATGCGGCGCGGAGCGTTCGAGCGCGAGCGAGTCAGCCACGGCGCGAGGTCTGCCACAGGCGAGCCGCCCGGTCGACCGCACCCATGGCGGCGTGCTCGATCGACATCAGCTAGCAACGCCGAGTTGCATTCGGGAATAAAGATAACTACCTTTGCCTCCATGTCCGAGAGCGTTTTCTGGCGCGTCGATAAGATCCGTTACGAAGGTCCCGAATCCGATAATCCTCTGTCATTTCGCTACTATGACAAGGACCGCCGCGTTCTCGGAAAGCGTCTCGAGGACCACCTGCGGGTCGCCGTCTGCTACTGGCACAGCTTCAACTGGACGGGGTTCGACGTCTTCGGGGCCGGCACGTTCGACCGGCCGTGGTTCCGCGTCAGCAATCAGCTCGAAGCGGCCGAGATGAAGCTGAAGGCGGCCTTCGAGTTCTTCGAGAAGCTCGGGGCTCCGTTCTTCACCTTCCACGATCGCGACATCGCGCCCGAAGGAGCAACGCTCAAGGAAAGCAACGCCAACCTCGACCGCATCATCGACAAGGTCGAGGTCGAGATGCAGCGGACGGGGGTGCGCCTCCTCTGGGGCACGGCCAATCTGTTCAGCCATCCACGGTACATGGGCGGCGCGGCCACGAATCCCGACCCGGAGATCTTCGCGTACGCCGCGGGCCAGGTGCGCAAGATGCTGGACGTGACGCACCGCCTCAACGGTGAGAACTACGTCCTGTGGGGCGGGCGCGAGGGCTACGAGACGCTGCTCAACACGGACATGAAGCGGGAGGCGGATCAGCTCGGCCGCTTCCTCAGCCTGGTCGCGGACTACAAGCACAAGATCGGCTTCAAGGGCACGCTGCTCATCGAGCCCAAGCCGAAGGAGCCGACCAAGCACCAGTACGACTACGACACGGCGAGCGTGTACGCCTTCTTGCAGCGCTATCGGCTCGAGCGCGAGTACGCCGTGAACATCGAGGCGAACCACGCGATTCTGTCGGGCCACAGCTTCCAGCACGAGGTCGCGTACGCGATCCAGAACGGGATCTTCGGCAGCATCGACATGAACCGCGGAGACTATCTCCTCGGTTGGGACACCGATCAGTTCCCGAACGACGTGCAGGAGATCGCCCTCGTGATGTACACGATCCTCAAGGGCGGCGGTTTCACGACGGGCGGCATGAACTTCGACGCCAAGCTGCGCCGGCAGAGCATCGATCCGGAGGATCTGTTCCACGCGCACATCGGCGGCATGGACACGCTCGCCCGCGGCCTGCTCGCCGCGGAAAAGATGATCACGGACGGCCGCTTGGACGCGATCGTCCAGGAGCGCTACGCCGGTTGGAAGGGCGAGCTCGGCGAGCGAATTCTGTCGGGTAAGGCGAGCCTCGCGGACCTATCGGATCTCGTGCTCGAGAAGGGGATCGAGCCGAAGGCGCGCTCGGGCCGGCAGGAGTTCATCGAGAACCTGCTCGCTCGCTACGTCTGAAAAACGACGCGTCGGGACGGGATTGAGCCGCGCCGCCGGGCTATCATCGGCCCGTGGTTCTCCCGCATCCGCTCGATATCGTCGCGATCCTGCTCGGCATCTTCTTGCTCTTGCGCAAGAGCGAGGTGCGTGCCGAAGACCCGGCGCTGCATCCCGGAGTCTCGTCCGCGGATTTCGACACGTGGCGAAGGCGCGCGCTCTCCGCGTATTCGTGGGGAACGCGCGCGTGCTTCGTCAAAGTGCTGTTCGATTTCGCGTTCCTCGCGTACTTGCGCCGCGTCGCGCTCGAGCTCTGGCTCGCGCGCACCATCGGCATCACCGCCGACGTTCTCTGGATCGCCGCGCTCGTGACGTGTTGGGTCCAGGCCCACCGCGCGCGTCGCTTCGCCGATCCCGTCGGCATTCAGCCCGCGCGCCGTGCGCCTCCCCCCGAAGCCCCGCCCCCGGCCCCGCGAGGGGGGTGAGCCGGGTTTCCCAACCCAA
>QGUH01000286.1 GCA_003242355.1 Pseudomonadota bacterium | reverse complement strand
CGAGTATCACTGTGTTGATGCTTCGGCGTGTTCAGATTGTTATAGAGAGCGGGTTGGGCTCGTCGATCACTTGACCGCAGGGCTGTTTCCGACCGAGCTGCCCCACGCGTACTTCGCCTGGGAGCTCGAGCCGGGCTGGTTCCACGCGATCGAAGCCGTGCGCGCCGTGCGCGCTGCACCGGAGCCCGACTAAGAACGCCGAACGGGAACGCGCCGAAAAACGCGGGAGGCAACTCCGCAGAGAGCCTCCGCGCGCCCCGTCGCACGCGCGCTGGACGGCGCGCGCGGCGCGCAGCACATTTCGGCCATGCGCGTGGTGGCGCTCACTTGCTCGAACACCGAGATCGTGTGCGCGCTCGGTGCGGCCGACTGGCTCGTGGGCGTCGACAATCACAGCGACCATCCGGGCGAGGTGGTGAGCCACTTGCCGCGCGTCGGCCCCGACCTCGACATCGACGTCGATGCGGTCGCGGCGTTGAAGCCCGATCTCGTGCTCGCCTCGCTCACGGTGCCGGGGCACGAGCGCATCGTTGAGCGGCTCGCGCGCGCGAAGCTGCCGTTCATCGCGCCCGAGCCGAAGAGCCTCGAGGACGTGTACGACGACATCCTCACCATCGGGCGAAACCTCGGCCTCGTCGAACGCGCCGAGGCGTTGGTTGCCGAAATGCGCGACGAGCTCGATCGCCCCGCGCCTCCGAGCGGAGCCCGGGTGCTCGTGGAGTGGTGGCCGAAGCCCGTGATTGCTCCGGGGCGCGACAGCTGGGTGACGGCGTTGCTCACGATTGCGGGTGCCGAGAATCCGCTCGCCGAGCGACCAGTGAAGAGCACCCCGCTCACCGACGACGAGGTGCTGGCGCTTCGACCCGACGCCGTCGTCATTTCGTGGTGCGGCGTGCGGCCGGAGAAATACCGTCCCGACGTCGTGCTTCGCCGCGCCGCGTGGCAGTCCCTCGAGCTCGTGTAGCGGCGGGGGGTTTTCCCCGTGCCCGGGGGTTTTCCCGGGCCCCCCGGGCCGCGTCTCGTCGAGGGCGCGCGCGCGCTGCGCAAGGTCGTCGAGGCGCTCACGGCGTCGTTGCCGTAGCGGCGTATCGTCGTCGTGGCGGCTCCGTCACGGACGTCCGACGACGTTCGGGCAGGCGAGCTCGGGGAGCGGAGTCGCCGCGACCGCTACTCGAGCGTGCGCGCCTCGATCGCGTCGATCTGGAGCAGGGCCGAGGCGAGCGCATCCTTCGTGCGCTCAAGCGCCATCCGATCCTCTTGCCACTTCTTCACGGCTCGCTCGGAGCGCTCGCGCTCCTGATTCAGAGCAGTACGCGCCTGCTCGAGATCGTAGGTCGTCGCGGCGAGCGCCGACTGCGTTCCCGACAGTCGGGTTTCGAACTCCTGGAGCTGCTTCTCGAGGTCCGCTGCTTTCTGGAGCCGGGCTTCGAGCTCGGTACGTTGAGCGGCCGCCTGGGCTTCCCGGTCGGAGAGCTCGTTCTGCAAGCGAGATATCTCGGCGCGGGCCGCTTCGAGCTCCTGCGCCACGCCCTCCGCGCGCGCTGCGTAGGCCTGCGCTTCGCCGCGCGCCTGGTCGCGCTCTTCCGTGCGGATGGCGAGATCTTGCAACACGACGCGCTTCTCCTCCTCGCGTTCGGCCAACGCGCTCGCGTGGGCCGACGCGAGCTCGGCTTCACGCGCAGCGAGGCGCTCCGCCGCCACGCGCTCGGCTTCGGAGAGGCGCTCGGCCGCGGCGCGCTCGGCTTCGGAGAGGCGCTCGGCCGCGACGCGCTCGGCCTCGGCGAGGCGGGCTGCAGCGTTCCGTTCCGCTTCCGAAAGGCGCTCGGACCACGTCCGTTCGAGCTCGGCGATGCGCTCGGCCGCCGATTGCTCTGCGGCTTCGAGCCGCTCTCGAGCGGCTCGCTCGCTGTCCGCCAGGCGCGCTTCCGCGTTGCGTTCGGCCTCTCCGAGGCGCACGGCGGCGGTTCGCTCGGCTTCGACGAGCCGTGCGCTCCAGGTGCGCTCGGTTTCCGCGAGGCGTTCGGCTGCCGTGCGTTCCGCCTCCGCGAGGCGCTCGGTCGCTTGCCGTTCGACCTCCGCGAGCTTTTCGGCATGCTCGGCGGCGAGGCGCGTCACCGTTTGCTCGTGCTCGCCGACGAGCGTGGCGACTCGTCCCTCGTGCTCCGCGCGCAGCTCGGCCTCGCGCTCGGAGACGGCCTTCGCACGCGCTTCTTCGGCTTCCTGCCGCTGGGCGGCGAGGGTGCGTTCGAGCTCCGCACGCGCTTCGGCGCGGGCGGCTTCGAGCGCCCGTTCGCCGGCTTCGCGTTCGGCGGCAGCCGCGCTCTGTGCGGCCTCCGCGATCCGCGTTTCGATCTCCGCGCGGAGCTCGGCGAGCTCCGTCGTGCGCGCGTCGAGATCCGCCTTGTGCCGTTCGGCCTTGCGCTTCCAATCGTCGGCGCGTTTGACCGCCGCTTCCTTGTCTTCGCGCAGCGCTTCGTTGGTGCGGGCGATTTCGGCGTGTTGCCGTTCGAGCTCCGCGACGCGATCGAGAAGGTCGGCCTTTTCGCGCTCGAGCGCCAGCACGCCGTCCTTGACCGACAAGAGCTCCTTGTCGCGATGCGTGAGCTGGTCGCGCAGGTCGAGGAGCTCCTTGTCTTTTCGGTGGAGCTGCTCGCGCAGATCTAGCAGCTCGCGCGCGGCGCCCGCGCTGCGCCCCGAGGCGGCGCGCGCGCGGGCCTCGTCGAGCTCTCGCTGCAACTTTTGGAGCTGCTGATCGCGCGCCGTTCCGCGGCGCACCGCCTCCTGGAGCTCGGCGCTTTGCGTGCGGAGCGTACGGATCTCGCTCTCCAGCTCGGCGACGCGCGCGCGCTGGCGTTCGAGCTCTTCGCGCAGGCGAGCCGGATCGACGGCCGCCGGAATACTGGAGCGCGGCAGGGTCGAGCTCGGGCGCGGGGGCGCGGAAGCCGTCGGGCGCGCCTCCGATACCGTCCCGGATTCGGCCGTCGCGGGGGCCGGCTCGCTGTCGAGGAGCGTCGCGAGGGGAGGCGCCGTGAAACGAAGGGTTTCCGATTCCGGTTCGGCGCCGTCGGTGGCGACCACGCTCGACTGAGCGGCGAGCTCGGCGTCCGCCGTGGTTTCGGCGGCCATGGCGACCGCGGCCGATCCCAGCGACGTGAGCGCCGGACGCCCTGCGGTCTCCGGCTCCGGCGTGTACAAGGGGGGCGGCAACGAGCCTTGTTGAGCCAGGCCCGGCTCGGAGATCGGCGCCTCGCTCGCCGTCGCCGCGTAGCCGGAGGCCGGCTGGATCTCGAGCTCGTCGGAGGTGAGCGGCGCTTCTTGCACGAGGGGCGGGATGTCCGTCGCGATCTCCTCGTCGGTCATCTCGACGAGCTCGGGCTCCGCATTCGGGTCGTACGCCTCGGCCGTCGCCGCGTAGGCGCCTTGGGGCTCGGCGTCCACGGCCGTGCTCGCTTCCGGAACGGGCACCTCGCTCGTGGTGTGGGGCTCGTCCGGCACCAGGAGATCCGCATCGGAGAGAACGATGCCGCCCTCGTCCGCTTCGACTCCGTTGCTCGGAGGCTCCGGCGCCAACGAGACGGGCTTCGCGTTCAATTGCACGAGGGCTTGGATGTGCGTGAGCAGCGCCTCGAAGGCGATCGGCTTGTGGACGTAATCGTCTGCCCGGGTGCGCAGGCGCTTGTGCTGCTCGAAGGTCTCCTCCGTCGACTCGGAGCTCATGATGATGAGCGGCACGTTCTTGAGCGTGGGGTCGCGCTTCAGCTTGTTGCAGACGGAGAAGCCGTTCATGCGCTGGAGCTCGATCGCGAGCAGGATCAGATCCGGCTTGTCCTGGGCGGCCGTTTGGAGGCCGACGGCGGCGTCTTCCACCACGGTCGTCTCGCAGCCGTAGCGCGCGAGGCCGGCTCTCAGCTCCTCGGCGAATCCCGGATCATTTTCGAAGACCAAAACCTTCGTCGACATCGGCGTCCATTCGGCTCTCGGTGTGCTCCGAGGGCGAGCGCGAGCCCCGTTCGGGCCCGGTGAACGCCCACGATATCGGTCGCGGTCGAGGGGGTCAAACCTCTCGGAACCCGAGGACTTTCCGGGCGTTGCCCGCGCCGCGGCGCGCCGCGCTCGGCCGGTCACCTCCCGTTCGGCCGAAGCCGGCCACGAGGGCACGGCCTTCGGTGCTCGGGTTTCGCGGAGCCGTCGAACGGAGCGCCCCGTGGTTTCGGCACGCCGTACACCCGGAAGAGTGGGCAGGGCTCACGAGCGCTGCCGTCACCGCTCTCGACCTGATTTCGGACGCCCTGCCAGGGGAGGCAGACTGCGGCTCCGCTTTCGCGCCCGTCGTGCTCGTGATGGCGCTCCACTCGCTGCGCGCCGAACGAGCATTCGTTTTTCCAAACCCGCGTCGTCCCGACCCTCCGTTCCGGCGTCTCAGCGATGGGGGGCTGCCGGGGTTTCGGCCCGCTGCGGTCGCGCCCTGCAGGAGAGTCACCGGGCCGATCCAAGCTCGGCGGTCGGGCTTGCCGAGGAGAGAGGTGGAGTGATCGGTATCGGCGCGAAGCGCTCGGCTCGAGCGCTTCGTCTGCGTCCGTGACTCCGGGTCGCACTCTCGGTCGTGCCCGCAGCGGGGCCAATCGTGCCTGCAACGATCAAGTTCTCGATCGTCTGCCGCGAGCCCGTTCTCGATTGGGGCATGGCGAGCTCGTTCTCGATCGTGCTCGCAGCGAGGGCAGGAGTTTGGCCGACGCACGGGTCGAGATAGTGAGGAGTGCTTTCGAGTGGACACCTTTTCAAAACCAAATTCGCCACACTCGGTTTCACGCGACTTGCCAAAGAAACGTTTGACAGGGGCAGACGAGGAACACTACGGTGAGCGCCGCCGGGGTCGAGAGGCAAGCCGGGAGGCGTGACGACTCGGCATTCAATCAACGGGCAATACGAGGAGGAACGTATGGGTCATTCCTGGAACAAGCAGGGGATCGTCGGCGTTTTGTCGGTTTCGGCGCTGAGTTTGCTGCCCGCGACGGCATGGGCGCAGTCGGGAGGAAGCTGCGGAGAGGGCTGCTCGGAGCTCGTACCCCCGCCGGTGACCTGCGAAAGCGGTTGCACGCGCAACGTTTCCGGGAGCGCCGGCGTGAACGTCAATCCGGGTGAAGTCGTGTGCGTTCAGCCGGAATCCGTTTTGTCCGGCGGCGTAAACATGAATGGCGGGGAGCTGCGCATCTGCGGCTCGGCGAGCCCGGCGTATTTCAATCTCAACGGTGGAAACGTGACCGTTCTGGGGCAGGCCGCGTTCGCGAACCTGAACGCCAACAGCCCGGCGTCCACGCTGAGCAACTACGGCGTGCTCACGGTGGGCAATCTGAGCTTCCGGGGCGCTTTCGAAAACTACGGCTCGGCCAGCGTCTCCAGCGATCTCAACGTCGATGCGGGCGCTTCCTTGTTCAACGCGGGCGAGCTCGCGTTGGCCCGCAGCCTGAACAACGGCGGGGTCGTGAGCAATGCCGGTACGCTCGACGTCGGTGGCGCTCTCCGCAACAATGGCAACGGCAGCTTGAGCAACAGCTGCGAAGCCAGCGTGCAGGGGAACGTCGATCTCGGCGGCCCGGCGAGCAACACCGGGGTTCTGTCGTCGGGTGGGACCGTCACCGTGAATCGACCGCTTTCGCTCGGGAATAGCTCGACGCTCGCGACCAATGCGCTGGTCGTCAATGCGCGGATCGATGGGCCCGGAGAGAGGTTCAGCTGCCTGTCGATCGCACCCCCCCCAATTCTGAACGCACGCCCCGTCGTACCCGGTCCTGGCACCATTTCCTATCACATTGCAC
>QGUH01000285.1 GCA_003242355.1 Pseudomonadota bacterium | reverse complement strand
CCCTGAGGGGGACGGTTCTCAGGCTGCCTCGGGAAAACCCGAGTGCCGACGCTTTCGGCGATACGCTCCGGGGGCGCTGCCGAGCGCACGTTTGAACGCTTTGCTGAAGGCGGCCTCGGAGTCGTACCCGACGCTCTCGGCGATTTCGGCGATGGTGGCCTGCCCCTCGCGCAGCAATGTCGCGGCCTTCTGCATGCGCAACCGAGCGACATAGTGAAGCGGGGGCTCGCCGACGAGCTTGGTGAAGCGCGCCGCGAATGCCGAGCGTGACATCGCGACGCGCGACGCGAGCTCTTGCACGCTCCACGCGACCGCCGGGTCCGCGTGGATCAACGACAGCGCCGCGCCGATCTGGCGATCGCCGAGCGCCGCGAGCCAACCCTGCGCAGGCGCGTCGAGCGACGCGAGGTGCTCACGAACCATGTGAATCCACACGAGATCGCCGAGCCGAGCGGCGACGCTGATCGATCCAGCCCGCCGAGACGCCGTTTCGGCGCACAGCGCGCTCAGGGCGGGCGCGAGCCACGGAGCGCGCGCGGAAATGCCGCCCGGTAACACGAGCACGCGTGGCAGAAGCTCGATGAGCGGGCTCGCCTGCGCGTCGTCGAGCTCGATGCGCCCACTGACGAGCACCGTGCGCGCGCCGCTGCCGCCGATGGGACGTGAGCCGGGCGGCGCTTGCCTGCCCGAAAACCGAGCACGGGCGGCGCCGGTGCTTCCGGGAGCGTCGGAGAGGGCATGCGCGTCCCCGCGCGGAAAGGCGACGAGCGCTCCGGTTTCGAGCTCGACGCTCTCCGCGCCAGCGCGGACCCACGCTCGCCCTTCCAGGACGGCGTGGAACCACACCGCGCCGCCATTCGCGTCCATCTCCACCGCCCAGGGCGCGAGCGCCGTCGTGGTCACGGACCAGGCCGCTCGTGCCCGCACCGTCTCGAGGACGTCCGTCAGCACGTCCATGCGAGCCATTTACGAGCGAGGCGCCCGGCGGGTTTCACGCGCCGCTCAATCGGCCGACCGTTTCACCGAAGCAAATCGCGTTGCTTCACGCCCCCCAACTGCCGAGCGCCCGACCGCTCACCAACGCGAGCGATGCCCTGCGACGCCGCGTGTCTGCGGACGATGCCCCGCGACGACGGCGAACGGTTTTCTCGTGAATGGTCACTTCTGCCAGCGACACCCTGGACGAAGCGAGAGCGTTGCCTTGCGAATGGCCGTTTCTGCGAGGAGGCCAGGTACGGGCGAGGCAACTTCGGGATCAGCGCTCGACGTCGTAAACGAGACGTTGGAGGGGTACCCAACCGAGCTCCCGCGTGATCTGCGAGATGTCGATCAATCCGTCGTCCGCGGGCGGCGCACTCCGGCGCGGAACGTCGGGATACTGCTCGCGCAAAATCTCTTCGAGCGAGTAGCCGCGAAGCTCCATGGACCGCGCGGGAAAGTACTGGTGGTATCCCGGAAGCCTGCGCTCGAGAACGGCGGCGATCAGCGAGCCCGCATCCTCCAGAAAGAGGTGCGCGGTCGCCTCGATGAAGTCGATCGTCGCGAGCGGCACGGGCTTGCCGAGCTTCATGCGGTTCAAGTGCCAGTCACCGACGAGCATGGGAAAGCGAATGGCCGTCGCGCTGAGCGCTGGATCCGATTCCACGTAGAGGCGGAGGAGGCGTTCGCCGAACTCCTTGCTGATCCCGTACGTATTCAGCCCGGGATTGGGAGGCAGATCGCCGTCGAGCGGAAGGTACGGAATCGGAAAGGGCGGCCCGTGCACGGGTCGATCCCGACGGATCATCGCCTGAACCGAGCTCGCGAATACGAGGCAGCGCACGCCGAGCAACGCCGCGGCCTGAAACACGTTCACGTTCATCGCGACGTTGTCGGCGAGCAAACGCTGTGGCGTCGGTCCCGAAACCGGGTTGGGGTGATTGGCGAGATGCACGACGGCATCGACGCCTTCGACGACGCGGTGGGCGAAGTACTCGTCACACAGGTCGCCGACTTCGACGCGGACCGGAAAGTCCTTCACGAAGCGCCGATCGGTGGCGCGGACCGAGAACCCGCGGTCGAGCAGCGCGCTGCACACCGCGCTGCCCAATCTGCCCGTGGCGCCGGTGACGAGAACGGTCGGTAAGCTCATGGAGAACCTCGGCGAGAGGCGATATCATGCGTCTCGCGCCCCCCAAAGCGATCCGTATCGGCGTCCGCTCCCGCGCCTCCAGAGCGAGCCGTATTCGGGGTGCGCCCCTGCGCCCAAAGCGAGCCGTACTCCGCGTGTGTTCCGCGCGCCCCGAAGCGAGCCGCATTCGGCATGCGCCTCCAAAGCACGACCGTATTCAATGCGTGCTTGGCCCGGGCGGAGGCGCCGAAGCCGCCGAACGAGTCGACGCCCGGTTCGGCCGCGGGCGCGGCACGCGAACGCCCGAGTACTGCGTTTCCCCGTGATAGGCGCCGTCGGCGGCGCCGGCGCGCGCGGTCACGAAATCGCCTGCACAGAGCAGCGTAAAGCGCGCAAGCTCCCTCGGCGCCGAGCGCGGCAGCACGATGCGCGCCGCTTCGAGCTCGAGACACGCCGTTCGTCCGTCGGGCAAGCCCTCACGACGAACGATGCGCCCTTCGACGCGCGCGCCGCTCACGAACTCGATCGACGTGCGTCGCGAGCTCGGAGACGCACCCACGAGTCCTGTGTCCGGCGAGCTCCCGTCGGCGAGCCGCCCGACGATGACCCAGCAATCGGCATGGGCGTTCGGAAAGTGCTCGGGGAGGAGGCGTCCGTCCCAGCCGAAACCGACGGGTCCCGAAAGCTCGACCGCCCAGGGCGCGTCGAAAGGACCGAGAACGCGCGCGAGCACTCCGATCGCGATGGCACCCGAGGAGAACCGCAGGGTCGCGAGCTCGCGGCTCTCGAGCGCGGTTCGGAGCGCATACGCGCCCCCACGCCGCACGGCAAGCCCTTCGGCGACGCGATCGAGCACGGCGTGCAGCGTCTCGAAATCCGGCGTGACGAAGAGCTGAGGCTGCGGTCGCGTGATGTCGTAGTCGACCTCGACGCAGCCTTCGTCGAGCGGCAGCTTGCGGACCTCCGTAGCGTGGCACGATCGGCTCTCACCGATCGACGACAAAAGGCCTGCGCCGTAGAGCGTGTACTGCTCTGGTGTGCCGAACAAGCCGTACTCCGCCGTCCACCAGTAAAGACGCGACAAGCGCGCCGCCTCGCTCACGACCGTGCCGTTCGCGAGCGCTTCGGCGAGCGCCCGCTCGGCCCGCTCCACTTCCTCCGCCGTCGCGTCGGGCCGCTCTTTCACTTCGCTGAGCTCGTAGATGGCGGTGTACACCGCCGCGTCCGCCGGCACCGTGAAAGCTTGCGCCCCCACCTCGCCGATGCGTCGGAGGTACGCGGCAAAGGTCGGTTCGGGGAGAATCGGCGCGTGCCCGGCCGCCTCGTGAATGATGTCCGGCGCGGGCGTGTACTCGACGTGCTCGCTGGTTCGGATCTCGGCCGCAATCGGCAAAATGCCCGCAGCCTGAAACTCCTGAAAGGCCCGGGGCGGAATGAAGCCGTCCACTGCCACGGCGCCCCAGCCGAAACGACCGAGCTTGTCGTTCATCTCGGCGATGCTCGGAATTCTGTCGAGGCGGATTCCGGTGGCGGCAAGGCCGTGCTTGTACGCCGGGTGCGCGCGCTCGTTCAGGGACGAGGAGAGCCGTGCGAGCACGAATCGCCAGACCGCTTGATCGCTCTCGGTGTACTGCCCGTAGTCCTGTTCGACGACGAACCGGCGCAAATGGGCGGGGATCTCGGACAATGCTCCGGCCATCCTCGCACAATTTACCCTAGATCTCGGGCTGATGCCGGAAGGGGCGAAGGGCGCCAGCGGTGTACGGTCGAGGACTGCGGGAACGTCGTGGTTGGACGGACGCTCGCAATGGTGCTCGCCGTGCGCATCGTGCGCATTTCAGCGTGCGGCAAAACCGGTGACGCTCGGCGACGCGAGCGTGGGCATCCCGAACGCCTGCCCGAACGTAACGAACACCCCCCCGGGCAGGGTCGGATATCCAGGGCTCAGCGGCAGCCCGTAATCGGCGCGAAAAACATAGCGATTCGCCTGGGGGAAGAGGATACGGAGGCCGACACCCACCGATTGGCGCAGCGCAATATCCGACACCCGATTGGCGACTCCGCCCACGTCGTAGAAGGCCGCGAGACCGCACTGCGCCGAGAGAATGTCGATGCCGCGGGTGCGCAGCTCGACGTTCAGCGCGGCGGCGTCGTCCCCGCGCAGCGCCGGGTCGTCGGTGGGATAGCCCCGCAGCCGGTCCGCCCCGCCGAGGGCGAAGCGCCGATTCCGATGATTCCAGTATCGATTCTGGAACACGCCATCCGCGATGATGCGGCCGAAGCCGAGCCGCGGGCTCGCGAACCGCGCGGCGAGCGTGGCGAGCGCGTCGTGCCGTTCGTCGTTCGCGTACTCGATGGACGACGCCGCGAGCACGCGCACGAGCCCGTCGCCGAGGGCGTGCGTGTACGACAGCCCGCTCGAGACGCCGAGCAGGTCGCGCGACGAGCCGAGCGCGCGGCTCGCCGGATAGAGCCGGAGCGTGGCGTCGTAGCCGAGGCGAAAATCCTCCTGCAGCCCGAGCGTCTCGAGATCGATGGTCTTGAGATAGCGTTCCTCGTGGAGGCGCAGGCCCACGAACGGCCCGAGGCGCGTGTCCCCGCGCGGGATCTCCTCCTCGACGAGCTCGGCCTCCGCGCGCGGATCGGTGCCCGGCGGAACACGTGCTCGATAGGCCGTGTGATCGATCTCGAAGCCGAACGTGAGCAGCACCCTTCGCTGGCGGCCGAAGGCGCGGGTCACCTCGTTCGCGGAGTAGTAACGCTCGTACGCGTAGACGACGGGAATGGCATCGTTCTCCTCCGTCGCGTCGGCGTCGAACAGGAACACGCGACCATCGCGCCCGTACAGCCGCACGAGGTAGTCGCGGAACTCCACCGTGCTCCCGAACGCCCAACGTTGCTCGGCCGAGTAGAGCGGCAACCCGTAGCTCAACGTCCCGTACGAGCCCTCGCGCTCCCCCGTGTGACGGTTGAACACGAGCGCCGTGAACGCGCTGCCCGACAATCGCGATCCGAGAATGCGATGATGCGAGACCAGCCCGCCCACGGAGAACGTGTCCCGCTCGAGCACGAGGAGCGCACCCACGCTGGCGTGCGTGCCGAACACGTTCTCCTCGCTCGGGTTCAAGAGCAGGTAGTTGAGGCGGCCGTTCGCGACCTGGAAGTCCGAGTTGAGACGCAGGCTCCAGACGTCCTTGGTCATGACCAGCACCCGAACGAACCCCGGCCGCGGATCTGTAATCGGGACGACGAGCACCAGCGACAGTTGCCGAAGCGCCTTCAGGTTGCGCGCCGTCTCGTCCGCGCGCCGCGAGTCGTACGGCTCGCCTTCACGAAAGAGCAGCTCGCGGCGGATCACGCGCTCGCGCGTGGTCGCGTGGAAGACGTTGAAGAAGTCGGGAACGGGATCGCTCTCGTCGAACACGTCGAGCGTGACGACGTGAATCTCCGAGACGATCTTCCCGTCCGGCGACGGCTCGATTTCGGCCCGATGCCGCTCGAGCTCGGGGGCGAGCACCTCGAGCTCGTAGCTCGAATATTCGGCCGAGCCGGCGAGCGCACGACCGGCGAGGAGCACCCCCGCCGCGAGCGTCAGCGCGCGGCGCCGGATCCGGCGCCGGCACCACCACCGCGGGAAGACGGGAAGCGACACAACGCGAAGAACACGGTAACCACGTTGCCCCCCAAAAGGCCACGGGCCGTCTCAAG
>QGUH01000284.1 GCA_003242355.1 Pseudomonadota bacterium | reverse complement strand
GGACGTCCTTCGGGTAGTCGTAGCCGCGATCGCGCCACGTCTCCGGAATGCGCTTTTGCCAGCACTCGCGCAAAAACGGCAGATACGTGTTGGGCCCGCCGAGCAAGAGCACCCGCGCCTTGAGCGTGTTGCCGCGCGTGAGCACGCTCAGGTTCTGCAGCACGATCGCGTCGGCGAGCGAGTTCAACACCTCGTCTTTCGGAATGCCCGATTTGACGAGATTGACGATGTCCGTCTCTGCGAACACGCCGCATTTGGCGGCCACGTGGTGCAACTTCTCGTCGTCGAAGTGCAGCGACGTCGCGTACCCCGGCTCGGCGCCGACCTTGATCATGCACTTGTCGATCGTCGCGCCCGTTCCGGAAGCGCACTTGTCGTTCATGGAGGTGCTGGCCGTCTTCTGGCCGGTGCTCTGATCCTCCTTGAACATGATGATCTTCGCGTCTTGCCCGCCGAGCTCGATCACGCTCATCACGTCGGGGTGCTTGTGCTCGACGGCGAGCGTGACCGCGTTCACCTCCTGCACGAACTTGCCGCCCGTGGGCGCGGCGAGGGGACCGGCGCCCGAGCCCGTCAGGAACAAGCGAAAGCTCTCGGGCGAACGTTCCGGAAACGCTTCCAGGATTCGCCGCAAGAACTCGAGGACTTTCTCGGGCTGCTTGGTGTGGTGGCGCTGGTAGTCGTGCCACACGAGCGACGTGGACTCCGGCTCGATCACCACCGCCTTGACGGTCGTGGATCCCACATCCATGCCGATCACGAGATCCTGTGTGCCCATGGTTCCTCGGTTGAGCGCGCGCGGGGCGGAGGGCCCCGAGACTGACGCTGACGTCACTGTTAGGCTGGGCCGTCGGCGACCGCAAGCACTCCGATGACGTTGCGTCACGTGGGCGAAGCTGCTCGGCCGGCCACCTGCCCGATCGCGGAAATTCGCCCGTGCGCCGCTTCACCCCGCGCGCCTCACGCTCGGGGCGGCGTGTCCGGTCCCGGCCTCGTCTGCCAAACCCGGCTCGGTGGCGCCGAGCACCGCGCCCGGCGCGGCGATCTAGGCTGTGCCCGATGCCGGGCGCGAAACGCCGAGCCGAGGCGGCGAAGACCGAACGACGCGAGCAAATCCTGAGAGCAGCCCGCGATGTTTTCGCGCGGCGCGGTTACCACCACGCCACCATCGACGACATCGTCGCGCGGGCGGGCGTCGCGCGCGGGACCTTCTATCTCTACTTCGAGGACAAGCGCGCGGTCTTCTCCGAGCTCATCGATCGCTTCGCGGCGCAGATCACCCAGTCGATTCAGCGCATCGTCACGGACGACCCGGCGCGCCCGGTCGTTCAGCAGGTGCGCGACAACATCCGCGCCATCGTCGGCACGTGCCTCAGCGAGCGCACGATGACCAAAATTCTGTTCACCGACGCCGTCGGCGTGGACTCGGACTTCGATCGCAAGCTCGCCGCCTTCTACGAAAGCGCCGTGCAGCTGCTCACCGAGAGCCTGAAGGAGGGCCAGTCGCTCGGCATCGTCGGCGAAGGCGAGCCGCGCGTGCTCGCTTACCTCACGATCGGCGCGCTCAAGGAGCTCCTCTATCAGGCCGTCACGCTCGGCTTCGCCGAAGAAACCGCCGACGTCCTCACGCAGCAAATGTTCTCCTTCCTGAGCGGCGGCTACCTCCGCTTCCGCTCCACCGACGCGCCCCCGCGCCCCCGCCCGCGCCCCCGCCGCTGACCCGCGCCGCACCGCGACGGCTCGCGCGCACGGACGCCAGCACCACGCGTCCGAGCAACGGCGCGCCTTTTCTCGACGCTGACTCAGCCGGACTCCGACGCGTCAGCGCGCTCGAGCTCCGCGGGAGCAACGGCGCGCCTTTTCTCGACGTTGACTCAGCGGCGACCGGCGGCGCGCGCCTCCGCTCTTCGCGCGAATTGGGCAAGCCCCGCGCAGCAGCTCCTTCCACGTGGGGTTTTGGGGGGCCTCGCGGAAACGGGCGCGCTGCTCGGCGAGCCCCGGCGTGCGGTGCCCCAGCCCGGCGCTCGCCGGAGCCGCAGCCGCGCCTGCCCGGCGGAGATTCGGCAACGGCTCAGCGAGCTCCGGCGTGCGGTGCCGCAGCCCGGCGCTCGCCGGAGCCGCAGCCGCGCTTGCCCGGCGGAGATTTGGCAAAAAGCTCGGCGAGCCCCGGCGTGCGGTGCCCCACGGGGCGGTGGAGGCAACGGCTGCACGACAGCCGACCCGGCTCCGCCGGGCGGGGCCGCGTAGCGGCATTCCGTTTGCGGTGTAAGATAGCGCTGAGTTTGCCGCATCCGTTTCCGGCACGTTGCCGCTGAGGTGCGCACGGGTGCGCACGACGAAAAACGGGGGCAACGGGCACGCATTCGGCAGGCTGGCGCCGCGCGCGAGGAATCTTGACTCGCGGTGGGGCCGGGCCCATTTGAAGCCCCCGAGCGAGCTCCGCTCCAGAGCCCCTCGTCATGCTTGGTCCGGAGCCGATGCGTTCAGAACACAAGCGGTCACAGCCGTAGAAATCCCATGCCTCATGACATCACCGAGGCAGCGCCCAACGCGCTGAGCCTCGAGTTCCTCGAAGGCCTCTACGCCGATTACCTGCAGGACCCGGAGAGTGTTCCTCCCGATTTCCGGGAGTACTTCTCGAAGATCCCCGCGGACCCGCGCTTCGCCGAGAGGCCGCAGCTCGGTCCCTCGTTCGAGCCGACCAGCGTGTTCAACCCGCACGTGAACGGCTACGCCGTCGCGCTGCGCGGTGGGAACGGCGCGGCCGCGGCGGCGGTCGCCGAAGGCGTCTCCGATGCCGCCGTGCGCCAGGATCGCGTCGACGCCCTGGTGCGCGCGTACCGCGTGCGGGGCCACATGATCGCGCAGATCGATCCTCTCGGTCTGCCGAGGCCCACGCAGCCGGAGCTCGAGCCCGAGTTCTACGGGCTGACCCCCGACGATCTCGATCGCAAGTTCTCGAGCCGCACCATCTTCGGCGCGGAAGCGCTCACGCTGCGCGAAATCCTGACGCGGCTTCGCAACACCTACTGTCGGTCGATCGGCGTGCAGTTCATGCACATCGACGACCTCACGGTCAAAAACTGGCTGCAAGACAGGATGGAAGGTTCGGAGAACCGCATCCAGCTCAGCCGCGAGGAGCAGCTGCGCATCCTCACGAAGTTGACGGACGCGGTCATCTTCGAGGAGTTCATCCAGAAGAAGTTCGTGGGGGCGAAGAGCTTCTCGCTCGAAGGCTCGGAGAGCCTCATCCCGCTGCTCGCGTTCGCCGTCGATCGGGCGGCGGAGCACGGCGTCGACGAGATCGTCCTCGGCATGGCCCATCGCGGGCGCCTCAACGTGCTCGCCAACATCATGGGCAAGAACCCGCGCGACATCTTCCGCGAGTTCCAGGACAACGATCCGGAGCTGTTCTTCGGAAGCGGCGACGTCAAGTACCACCTCGGCCACAGCTCGGACTTCGTCACGGCGAGCGGCCGCACGGTGCATCTTTCGCTCTGCTTCAACCCGAGCCACCTCGAGTTCGTCAATCCCGTCGTGGTGGGCCGCACGCGCGCCAAGCAGGATCGGGCGGGCGACGTCGCACGCAGCAAGAAGATCGCCATCCTGATCCACGGGGATGCGGCCTTCGCCGGCGAAGGCATCGTTCAGGAGACGCTCAATCTGAGCCAGCTCGATGCCTACACCACCGGCGGCACGATCCACATCGTGGTCAACAACCAGATCGGCTTCACCACGCCGCCGTCGCAGGGCCGCTCGACGACGTACGCGACCGACGTCGCCAAGATGTTGCAGATCCCGATCTTCCACGTAAACGGCGAAGATCCCGAGGCCGTCGCTCAGGTCGTGCGTCTGGCGATGGACTTCCGCGACACGTTCTTGCGCGACGTCGTCATCGACATGTACGGCTATCGCCGTTACGGCCACAACGAGACGGACGAGCCGTCGTTCACGCAACCGCTGCTCTACCGCGCGATCGCGCGACGCAAGAGCGTGCGCGACGGCTACCTCGAGCACCTGCTCCGTCTCGGCGGCGTGACCAAGGAAGAGGCGGATCGGATCGCCGTCGAGCGCCGCGAGCACCTCGAAGCCGAGCTGAGCGAGGCGAGCCGCAAGGGCTACCAGCGCGTCGCCGATTGGCTCGGCGGCTACTGGAAGGGGTATCGCGGCGGTCCCGAAGCGGACGTGCCCGACGTGGACACGGGCGTCGATCGCGCGCGGCTCTCGGAGCTGCTCCGCAAGCAAACGGAGCTGCCCTCGAATTTCCACCCCCACAAGCAGATCGAGCGCTTGCTCGGGCAGCGGCGCGCGATGGCCGACGGGCAGCGCCCCCTCGACTGGGGCACCGCGGAGCTGCTCGCGTTCGCGACGCTCGTCACGGAAGGAACGCGCGTGCGCCTGACGGGGCAAGACAGCGGGCGCGGCACGTTCAGTCAGCGGCACGCCGTGTTGCACGACTACGAGGACGGGCACGCGTACGTTCCGCTCTGCCACCTCGATCCGAATCAGGCCCCGATCGAGATCTACAACTCACCGCTCAGCGAAGCGGGCGTGCTCGGCTTCGAATACGGCTACAGCCTCGACTGGCCCGATGCGCTCGTGCTCTGGGAAGCGCAGTTCGGCGACTTCGCCAACGCCGCCCAGGTGATCATCGACCAGTTCCTGGTCAGCGCCGAGGACAAGTGGCGGCGGCTCTCGGGGCTCGTGATGCTGCTGCCGCACGGTTACGAAGGGCAGGGGCCCGAGCACTCGAGCGCACGGCTCGAACGGTTCCTCACGCTCGCGGCGGAAGAGAACATTCAAGTCGTGCAGCCGAGCACCCCGGCGCAGTACTTCCACGTGCTCCGGCGGCAGGTCGTTCGCCCCTGGCGCAAGCCGCTGATCGTGTTCACGCCGAAGAGCCTGCTCCGGCATCCGTTGTGCACGAGCTCGCTCGACGAGTTCGCGACGGGTCGCTTCCAGCGCGTGCTGCCCGACGTGAAGCGCCCCAAGGACGCCTCGAAGGTGCTCCTCTGCAGCGGCAAGATCTACTACGACCTCTACAAGCGTCGCGAGGAGATGGGGCGCGACGACGTCGCGATCGTGCGCATCGAGCAGTTCTATCCGTTGCCCGATCCGATTCTGCGGGCCGCCATCGACCAGTACGACGACGGCACGCCGGTCGTGTGGGTCCAGGAAGAGCCCGAGAACATGGGCGCTTGGCGGCTCTTGCGCGCGCGGCTCGGGCCGATGTTGTTCGGGCGCTTCCCGTTCCGCGGCGTGTGCCGGGCGGAATCGGCGAGCCCCGCGACGGGCTCGGCGAATTGCCACCGCCTCGAGCAGCAACGGCTCCTCGAGCGTGCATTCGCGGACTGACCCCGAGGTTTCACCGTTTTCGAGTCGGGATTTTGGCGCGACCCCGAGCCGCGATGTCGGAAGTGCGTCACCGCGGGTGACATTCCTCTGGCACTGGTCTATAGCGACGAGTCACGAAGGCCCATGACGATCGAGCTCAAAGTTCCTCCAGTCGGCGAGTCGATCACCGAAGTGATGATCGGCGAATGGTTGAAAGCGGAGGGAGACAGCGTTCAGCGCGACGAAGTCGTCGTGAAGATCGAGACCGACAAGGTCACGGTGGACTTGCCTGCTCCCACGAGCGGCACGATCAGCCGCATCGTCGTGGGCCAGGGGCAGGCCGCGGCCGTGGGGGACGTGATCGGGTATCTCGAGGAGGGCGCCGTCGCGCAGCCCGTGCCCGAAGCGCGCGGGGGGGACGGCCCGAAAACCCCGGCACCCCGGCCGCCGCCCCCGTTCCCGAGACGGCGCCCGCCCAAACGACCC
>QGUH01001295.1 GCA_003242355.1 Pseudomonadota bacterium | reverse complement strand
CCACTAAAGCCCGTCGCGGAGCGACGCGCGAAGGGCGGCGCGCAGCAGGGCGCGGCCTTCGATCGTGCTGCCGCGTGACGCCGATAGGCCCCACGACTCCGATCGTTGCCCTTCAGGCGGCGTCTACACCGCTGCTCAACGAGCGCGGGAGCGACCCTCGGCACGCCGACGGCGCGTGCTCCGCGGGGCGACGAGACGTTCTTCGGACGTGGGTCCATTCTCGGGGAGTGCGCTCGGAATAGCGGCAAGTTTGCCTCCATTCGGAGGGGAGCCCGCTCGAAGGAGCGGCAGGGATGGCTCCATTCCAGGGGGTGATGGATGCGAGGGAGGTCGATTGCCGCCTTCGTCGGTCAACCGTTGCCGCTTCTTCTGCCTTGGAGGGGCAACGGCGGGCGGCGGGGACCTCGCGTTTGGGTGTCGGGAAGCGGAGAGGCGGCAAGGGGCACCCATCTTTTGGCTCTCGGGGGCCAGAAAGGCGGCAAGGATCCCCTCACGGTTGGCTCCCGGGAGCCAGAGAAGCGGCAAGGGGGATCTCAGAGTTGGCTCCCGGGAGCCAGAGAAGCGGCAAGAGGACCCATCTTTGGCTCCCGGGAGGAGCCGTTTGCCGTTGGAGGGTGTGGGTCCTCTATGCGGCGCGAGCGGGGGGATCGGCGAGTGCGGTAGCGAGGAGGCGACGTGCGCGGTGCAAGCGGCTCATCACGGTGCCGAGTGGCACGGAGAGCTCGGTTGCCGCGTCCTTGTAGGAAAGCTCTTCGACGTCGACCAATCGAACGACGTCGCGGAACGTCGGCGGAAGTTGCTCGAGGGCGCTCGTCACCGGACGGCTGAGCGCGCGCATCACCGGAGCATCGTCGCCGCGCGTCCACGCACACGGATCGCTCCCGAGCGCGTCGAGGGCACGCCGCTCGCGAACGCGCCTGCGACACGAGCTCAGGAACACGCTCTCCAGGACTTGATGCAGCCAGGCCTTCACGTTCGTTCCGGGTTCGAACGAGCTCGCGAACGCCATGGCTCGCGCCGCGCTCTCCTGAACCACGTCCTCCGCTTGTGTACGGCAACGCGTCAGGCGCCGCGCATGCGCGACGAGAGACGGAAGGTGCTGACGCAACCCGTCCCGAACTGCCTCTTTCCGAGCTTCTTCGGAAGCAGATGAGGCGGATGAGCATTGAGACATTGCGCCACGACACCTGGCAAGCTGCATGCCACTCGCGATTCGGCGGAAAAACCGCCGAATCCCGGTGACTGCCGCGTTCGTGGAGACGCGAGGCGTGTCAATCTGTCAGCGTTCGGTCCGGAGCTGCCAACTCGGCAAAGACGTGCGGCAGGAGGTCGGCGACCTCGTGGGCGAGCAGCCCGCGATCGGCGCCGGTTCGTCGTGCCCACTCGAGCGCCGCGGCCGCATGGACGTAAACGCCGGTCCAGGCGGCGGTGAACGGCGCGAGCGTGCACGCGAGCCCGGCGATCGTCCCCGTAAGCACGTCGCCCGCCCCTCCGGTGGCGAGCGCCGGGGTCCCGATCGGGCCGATGCGCGGCAGCTCGGTGGGAGCGCCCACGAGCGTGCTCTTTTACACTTCTCCGACCCCCCGAGCCCGTACTCGATCTCTATGTCGGCTTCCCGTTGCAAAAAAAAAAACTCTATAATCACAATAGTAG
>QGUH01001294.1 GCA_003242355.1 Pseudomonadota bacterium | reverse complement strand
GCACGCGCTACCGGTTGATCGAGCGCATCGGTAGCGGGTCGATGGGCGTCGTGCACGCTGCCCTGCACCTCGACCTCGGACGCAGGGTGGCGCTCAAGGTGCTGCAGGGCGATTCGATGAGCGCGGCAGCGCAGAGCCGCTTCCGCGCGGAGGCGCGGGCGCTCGCGCAGCTTTCGCACGAAAACCTGGTGCGCATCTACGACTATGGGGTTTGCCGCGATGGGCGGCCCTTCTATGCGATGGAGCTGCTCGCGGGCGAATCGCTCGATCGACTGCTCGAGCGGATCGGCCGACTGCCGGTAGACGTCGCGGTCCGCCACGCGCTCAGCGCTTGTCGCGCGCTCGAGGCGGCGCATCGCGCCGGCGTCGTGCACCGGGACGTGAAACCGGCGAACCTGTTCGTTACCGAGTCCGGTGTGCTCAAGGTCCTGGACTTCGGGGTGGCGAAGGCCGACTCCGAGCCGGAGCCCGCCGCGCCCCGCGACATGGTCGCGCTGATTGGCACGCCCGAATACATGGCTCCCGAGCAAGCGAGCGGGATCGCGGACGAGCGGGCGGACGTCTACGGCGTTGCCAGCGTTCTCTACGAGCTCGTGACGGGCACGCGCCCGTTTCGTGCGGAAGGCGCGCTCGCGCTGCTCGCCGAGAAGGCGACGCGCGTTCCCGAGCGGGCGAGCGTTCGCGCGCCGGATGCGAACGTTCCGAAAGCGCTCGATCGCTTGCTCGAACGGGCGCTCGACCCCTCTCCGGAAGCACGCCCGAGTATGCGAGCCTTCGCGGAAGCGCTCGAAGCCCTCGTCGAGCGGGCTCCCCGAAGGCGGCGCACGTCGCAGCGCCTCGCGGTTTCGGCCGCGCTCGTCACGCTGGCCGTCGCGCTCGGCGTCGGCGCGAAATCCTCGTTCGTCGAGCATTCCACGGCGAGCGCGCGCGTCGCGAGCTCGAAACCTGCCGTTCGGGAACGCGACGCCGTTCACGCCACGGGTGTTCGGCCGGAAATGCTCGCGGAGCCCGCCGTCGATCCGGCTCCCGTCGCAGAAGCTCCCCGAGAGCCGGACGACGCCCGTGACGGGTCACGCTCGGAGGCGCTCGGCGAGCATGCCGAAGTCGCCGACCGCTCGGCCCCGTCGACGCGTCCCGCTCGGGCGGTGGCCCCGGAGATCGGCGCTGCGCTCGCGCGTGCCGAGGGGCTCGAGCGGGCCGGCAAGCGGTTGCGGGCGCTTTCGCTCCTGCGAAGGACCGCGAAGAAGCATCCGCGAAACTCCGAGGTCCTCGCCGCGCTGTGCGACGCCCTCGCCCGCGACAAATCGTGGGGTGAGGCGCTCCGAGTTGCTCGTCGCCGCGCCGAGATCGATCCGAGCCCGACGGCTCGCCTGATGCTCGCACGCATGGAGCGCGCCGTCGGCAATCACGGGCGCGCGCTCGAGCTCGTTCGAGAAGTCGCAGCGGCGGAGGATGCGCCGGCGGCAGCGGGAGAGCTGCTGCGCGCGCTCGACGCGTCACGGCTCGCCCTGCGTTAGTGGTTGGCGCTCGTTCGAGCGTCTCTCGCCGAGAAACGCCGTTTTCGGTTGGCCGCTGAGCCAGCCCAGGACGTTCTGTGCTTGCCCGACCCGCCGATGCCCCTTAAACCTTTCCTTTTTAACAAACCCCAGACCA
>QGUH01000283.1 GCA_003242355.1 Pseudomonadota bacterium | reverse complement strand
GTTTCTTCTGGTGGGAGCTCGACATCACGTACCTGATCCTCAAGGCGCTCTCGTGGGTCGGCCTCGTTTGGGATCTCAAGGAGCCGCCCGCCCGCGTCTACGATCCCAAGTCGATGCTCCCCGCGCGCCCGGCGCCCGAGCCCGCCACCACCGAGGCTCCGGCCCCGGCACGCATCGCGGCGGCGCCACCCCCGGGCGCGACGCTGGCGCCCCCTGCGGGCAACTGAGCACCGTTCCCAAACGGCACGGGGCCACGCGACGATGTGCGCGCGTGGCCCGCTCCCGTTCCATTGCGGCAACGCGAGCCGAGGCGAGCGACCGAGCGTCGTTTTCGCCGGACCGGTCTGGGCGCAGACCCGAACCAAACGCCGAATCCACCCCGGGCGGGCTCGCAATGAGGGAGAATCCGCCCATGGCGCACACCGAAACCCAACGCACGGAAACGCCCGCCCGGCTCGAGACCGCGCTGCTCGCCGGCGGCTGCTTCTGGGGAATGGAGGAAATCCTGCGCTCCATCCCCGGCGTCGTCGATACCCAGGTCGGGTACACGGGCGGCCACACGCCGAACCCCACGTACGAAACCGTGCGGACGGGGCGAACGGGCCACGCCGAATCCGTGCGCATCGTGTTCGACCCCACGAAGCTCTCGTACGAGGAGCTGCTCGAGAAGTGGTTCTTCCGCATGCACGACCCGACCACGAAGAATCGCCAAGGCAACGACGTCGGCACGCAGTACCGCTCGGCGATCTTCGTCCTGTCACCGGAGCAGCGGCGCATCGCCGAAGCGGTCAAGCGCCGCGTGGACGAGAGCGGCAAATGGCCTCGCCCCGTCGTGACGGAGATCGTCGACGCCGGCCCCTTCACGCCCGCCGAGGACTACCACCAGCGCTACCTCGAGAAAAACCCGGGCGGCTACACCTGCCATTACCTCCGCGAATGAGCAGCGCTATCGTTGCTCTCCCATGCTGAAGCCCGGCGAGTACGTTCGTGATCTGTTGGAGAGCGAGCCTGGACGACGCGTCACCGCCCGCGGTTGGGTGAAGACGCGCCGCGACAGCAAAGGGCTCCACTTCGTGCAGCTCAATGACGGGAGCTGCTTTCGCGACCTGCAGGTCGTGATCGAGGCCGGCGTCGTGCCCGAAGCAGACCTCGCGGCCGTGACCACGGGTGCCTGCGTCGAGGTCGATGGGGAGATCGTGGCGTCACCCGCAGCGGGGCAACGCGTCGAGCTGCGCGGAACGGCAGTGCGCGTGTTGGGGCCCGCGGATCCCGCCACGTACCCTTTGCAGAAGAAGGGGCACTCCTTCGAGTTCTTGCGGGAGATTGCGCATTTGAGGTCGCGGTCGAACACCTTCGGCGCCGTGTTCCGCGTGCGGAGCGCGCTGTCGTTCGCCATTCACCGCTTCTTCCAGGAACGCGGCTTCGTGTACGTGCACACGCCGATCATCACCGCTTCCGACTGCGAAGGCGCCGGCTCCCTGTTCGGCGTGACGACGCTCGACCTTTCGAACGTGCCGCGCACGAAAGATGGAAAGGTCGACTACTCGCAGGACTTCTTCGGCAAGCCCACGTACCTCACCGTGAGCGGACAGCTCGAAGGCGAGGCCTTCGCGCTCGCCTTCTCGAACATCTACACGTTCGGGCCCACCTTCCGCGCCGAAAACTCGAACACACCGCGCCACCTCGCCGAGTTCTGGATGGTCGAGCCCGAGATGGCCTTCTGCGATCTCGCCGACGACATGAAGATTGCGGAAGAATTCCTGAAGTACGTGATCGGCTACGCGCTCGAGCACTGTCGAGAAGACCTCGAGTTCTTCAATCAGCGCATCGAGAAGACGGTGATCTCGACACTGGAGCACGTCGTCAACTCTCCGTTCGAGCACCTCACGTACACGGAGGCGATTCGACTGCTCGAGAACGCGAATCGAACCTGGGAGTTTCCCGTCCACTTCGGCGCCGATCTGCAGAGCGAGCACGAGCGCTACCTCACCGAGGAGAAGATCGGCCGCCCCGTGATCGTTACGGACTACCCGAAGGAAATCAAAGCCTTTTACATGCGCGACAACGACGACGGCCGCACCGTGCGCGCCATGGACGTGCTCGCGCCGCGCATCGGCGAGATCATCGGCGGCAGCCAGCGCGAAGAGCGCCTCGACGTGCTCCGCGAAAAGATCCGGGCGCACGGTCTCAACGAGGCCTCCTACTCCTGGTACCTCGATCTCCGGCGCTTCGGCTCCGTCCCCCACGCCGGCTTCGGCCTCGGCCTCGAACGCCTGCTCATGTACGTCACCGGCATGAAAAACATCCGCGACGTCATCCCGTTCGCCCGCACCCCCGGCTCCGCCGAGTTCTAACGCACACGCCGCAACGCGGGCAGTCACCGCATCGGCGCAAGGCTGATTCTCTCTGAGCCTTTTACGCCCGTCGCAAGGCGTCTGCTCGTTGCCTGGCTTGCTCCTCCGCGTGCGGCGATGCGGGCGGGCGGTCTGTGCGGAGTCGGAGGCGGGTCGGAGAAAAGGCTGGCCAGGGCTGCGGGGATGGGGAAAAACGACGGCATGACCGGCCCGGAGGAGTGGCGCACGAGCCGGATGTCGCTCGGCTCGAAGCTCACGTTGGCAGCGATCGATCTGTCGGTGGTCGCGGGGCCCGACCGCGGTCGGCAGTGCCGCGTCACGAACCGCAAAGTGCGCGTGGGCACGGGCGACTCGGCGGATCTGCGGCTGAGCGATCCCACGGTGAGTCGCCTGCATTGCGAGCTCGAGGTGCGGCAGACGGGGATTCGGGTCGTCGACCTCGGGAGCACGAACGGCGTTTCGATTCAGGGCGTGCGCATCAAGGATGCCGAGCTCGTCGGCGGCGGCCTCTTGGTGCTCGGCGCGACGACGATCCGGCTCGAGCCCGCCACCGAGGCCTTCACCATCGAGCTTTCGCCCCTCGCGCGCTTCGGCGACGTGCTCGGCGGGAGCCTGGAGATGCGGCGGATTTACGCCGTGTTGGATCGAATTGCACCCACCGACACGACGGTGCTCATCCAAGGGGAGACGGGCACTGGAAAGGAAGCGGTGGCGAGCGCGATCCACGCCGCTTCGCGGCGCGCGAAGAAGCCCTTCGTCGCGGTGGATTGCGGCGCGATCGCCGAGCACTTGATCGAAAGCGAGCTGTTCGGGCACGTGCGCGGCGCCTTCAGCGGCGCGGTGCAGGACCGCGCCGGGCTCTTCGAGGCGGCGCACGAGGGGACGCTGTTTCTCGACGAAATCGGCGAGCTGCCCCTTTCGCTGCAACCGAAGCTGCTCCGCGTGCTCGAAACGCGCGAGGTGCGCCGTGTGGGCTCGAACAGCGCCCGAAAGGTCGACGTGCGCGTCGTGGCAGCGACCAATCGGCCGCTGTCGGAAGCGGTCAACGACGGCACGTTTCGCGAGGACCTCTACTATCGCCTGGCCGTGGTCGAAGTGATGCTGCCGCCGCTCCGAGCGCGGCGCGAAGACATTCCCGTGCTCGCGCAGCACTTCTACTCCCGGTTTGCAGGAACGGACGAGCCGCTGCCGCCGGCGTTCGTCGAAGCGCTGGTCGCGCGCGCGTGGCCCGGCAACGTTCGCGAGCTCAGGAACTTCATCGAGCGCGCCGTCTCGCTCGGGTGGTCCGAGCGCGTCCAGGAAGGGAATGCGCGCGCCGCGGCGAGCCCGCCGCCGGGCCTCGAGGCGCTCGCGCGACCCGACTTGCCGCTCAAAGAAGCCCGCGTCGAATGGAATCGCCGGTTCGAGCTGCTCTACGCGAGCGCCTTGCTCCGCAAGACCGGCGGCAACGTCACGCGCGCGGCGGAGCTTGCCGGAGTCAATCGGCGTTCGTTTCAGCGACTGATGGTCGACCACGGCTTGCGCTCGAGCGACGAGCAGTGGTCGGAGCCGCCGGACGAGAACGACTCGATGTGACGCTCAAGGCTTGCCGGCGTCGTAGTGGGCCCTCACTCGCTCCGGCGAGAGCGCGACACCATAAACGGCCACTTCGTCCAGGATTCCCACGAAGCCAATCCCCTGGCGCGAGTTGCCCAGGACGAACTCACCCTCGTTCTCCACCAGGGTGAAGGGGATGCGCCCACTGCCGAGCTGCACGCCATTGACGTAGACGCGAGCGGTTTGCCCATCGTAGGTCGCCACCACGTGCGCCACCTGACGGACCGAATAGTCGCCGAGCACCCTCTTTTGCTGGCCATCGCGCGCGAACCAGAATCGGATCCCCGCCTCCTGCCGAACCGCAAGGCTATATCCCTGCTCTCCCACTTCGCTCGTGAACGGCTTGGCCATCACGACCCGGATCTCGTCGTCGAGTGTCTCCGCTTGAATCCAGGCTTCGAGCGAGAACGGTTGACCATCGGCAAAGGAGAAGGAATCGCCGATGACCACGCGCTCGGCGCCCGTCAACCGAATCGCGGTATCGCCTCCGCGCACGAGCCCCGCAACGCCGTACTCGATGGCCTCTCCGACGTATCTTCCTGGGAAGTCGCCAACGGCATCGGCCGCCACGTCTCCTTCGGACTCACCCAAGCGAAAGTAAGCGAGCGGATCGTCCGCCAGCACGACCTCGTGGTACGGCACCTCGTGCTCGGCATCCGACGCTCCAGCGCCGGCCTCCCCGAACGACTCTCCCCCGCTTGCTTCGGAACCGCCGTCCGAAAGCCCTGCTCCGCCGGGGTCGGACGCTGCAGCGCCGGCCTCGCCGGTCCGACCGCCGAACGGCCCCGCGCCGCCTTCTTCGGAAGAGTCGCCCGCTGCACCGCCTTCGGCAGAGCCGTTCGTGAGCTCCGAAAAGTCGGAGATCAACGTGCACGCCCAGAGGACGCTCCCCGACAACACCGCGGCAATGGCGACTCGTGCACGACGCGCCGGGCTCACCATGAGAACCTCCATTCGGGCAACGGTGCCCCGATCCCCCATGCCGGTGCCGTGGCCGCACCTGCGCGCGGCCGAGCACCGACGACATCGCCGGATGAATCCGACAGAAGCATCACGAGCGTCGCCACCCCTCCGAGCACGCCCGCGGCGATCAGGCTGTCGCCCACGATCATGCGGGTTTTGATGCCCTCGACATCCGACGGCGCACACCCGGGCGCGCACGAGTCGCGAAGCTCCGTGAGGTCTCGGTGGGCGAACAGATCCAGCGCGATGCCCCCGACGAGCAGCGCGGCGCTCGTTCCGCCCACCATCCAGGTGAGCGGCGAAGGGCGCGTCGCATCGTCGCGCGGCGGTGCGAGTACGGCCGCGGACGGCGTGCCGGCAAGCGGCGTTGCACGAGCGACGTCGTCGCGCGACGGTGCGAGCAGCGAGCCGGGCGGAGAGCGATCGGGAACCGTCACGTAAACCGGGCGATTCTTCTCGGCGAGGGCAACGACGACCGGTGTCACGATCGGTTGCTGCTCCGGCACGCGAACCTCGATGTGGTGCTCACCCGGGTCGAGCTCGATGGGAGTCGTGGGCGACCACGCTGGATGGCCTTTGCCGTCGATGGAGACCTGCGCCTCGCGAACGTCTCTGCCCGATTGCGTCCTCACGATGACGACGATCGAGGGAATCACCTCCTCGATCTCGCGCACCCACGACACGCAGTCGGCGCGAGCCAGCGCAGGGCACTCTCGCTGGCTGCATTCCCGAAAGTCGGCGAGTGCCTCGAGCAGACGGCTCTGCTTGCGCAACACCTGCCCCTGCTCGTAGCTGCTCATACAACGCTCGACGCTCTCGGCGAAAGCGAGCGCGGTCGCGGCGGAGCACACGAGTGCGACGTGGAGCGGACAAAGGGGTTTCACAACCATTCGGGGCGGATTGCCAAAA
>QGUH01000282.1 GCA_003242355.1 Pseudomonadota bacterium | reverse complement strand
CGTCCTCGAGCAAAACCGGTGTCCCATCCCCATTCGAGAACACGCGCCGGAGAAACTCGCCGAGCCCTTCCGCGAGGACTTCGTCGGGCCGGGTATCGTTTCCGCGCGGTGGGACCTCGCCGAGCACGCGGCCGAGCCGCGGTGACAGGGGTCCCAGCACGAACGCCACGTCGCTGGCAAGCGCGCGCAATCTTCCCAGTGCCTCGGTGCGGAGGGCTCGGGGAAGCCGCTCGAGCGCGTCGAGGTAGACCTCCAAGAGCTGCCGAACGACCCCGTACGGCTCCTCGCGAGCCTTCTGACACTCCACGACGAGGCTGGCGCATCCCTCCTCTGCGAGCTCCTCGGCGAACGCACGGAGCAAGCGGCTCTTGCCCGAACCGCGCTTCCCGCAAACCAACGCAACTTGCACACCCCGAGTCTCGGTCGCCGACCAGGCGCCCCGCAGGCTAGCGAGCTCGTTCTCGCGCCCGACCATCGCGGAGTCGCTGGCGGAGTGGCTCCCTCGAAGTGGTGAAGCGTGAGCCGCCAATGGGGTCGGATTCGTGAGCTTCCGCAGGTCGTCGCGGAGCTCTGACACGTCCGAGTATCCCTTGCTTCCGATCCCCAGCAGACGGGCCAGAACCCGCCCGAGCCCTGGAGCCGCGGAGTAGTCGTCCGTCAAGTCGAACAGGACTTCGGGGTCGTGAGCGGACGACAGCGGCTCGCCCGTCCAGCACTCGAACAACACGCTGCCGAGTGAGACGATGTCGGCTCGCGGGTCCCGCGAATCGTGCAACGGCAGCTCCCCTTCGGTTCGCGGTGAAGCCTGCGTCGCGAAGTCGAACCCCGTGAGACGAACGGAGCCGTCCTTCTCGTCGAAGACGACGCAAGACGTTCGCAGATTGCCATGAACGAGCCCGTTCTCGTGAATGCGGGCGAGCGCATCTGTGATACGAAGCCCGAGATCGACCACAAGCGACTCCGGAAGGGGACCGCGTCGGAGTCGTTCGGCGAGCGTTTCGCCGGAGACGAGCTCCATCACCGCGTAATGAGCGCCGGGCCGCTCGCCAACCTCCAGCACTCGCGGCAACGCAGGATGGCGAATGCGCGCCAGCGCGATCGCGTCTCGCCGGAAACGCTGAATCGCCGCCCGTTGGTCGGCTCGACCATCCGTGAGCAGAGCGACCTCGATCGAGTAGACGGCTGTGCCGCGACGAACGCGAAACGCAGAACCGGGGCATCGCTTCCCGAGCTCCTCCAGCACCTCCACGCCGGGAATGGCAACGACCGGGCCCATCGGACCCTCGCCTTCTAGCATCGCTACGCGATCGGGTGCAGCCCGTAGTGCACTGCGCGTTCGTTCGGGATGAAAGGGTGCTCTTTTCCGAAGGTTAGCGGAAGCTGTGACGAGGGAATCGCCTTGATCACCAGCAGCCCATTGCGGAGTGACGCCGGCGTCAGGTCCACGAATCGCGGACCCTGCACTGCGTCGGGGTGCGGCGGTACTAGAAAACCGGGATCGTACGACCCGCCGTCGAGCCAGCGCCGCAGGCGTCCGTGAGTGGCCGGCCAGAGATAGAATTCCTGATGGTACGCGGCGGAAGGGCTGAACGTTGGTTCCCGTTCTGGGATGTCTTCCCCCCAAAGGAACGCGAGGCGCTGCAGGCACTCGCGCTGCGCCCGGAATAGCGCCTCGTGCGGAGTATTCGCCGCTGCCAGGCCATAGACGAGCGGATGATTGGGGCTCCTCGGAAATCCGAAGACTCCCGCCGTTTCGAGCGCCTTCGTCGACCCGCTCCGGTCTTCTGGTGACGCAGGAAATCGGACGGCGCGGAGCTCGTAGGCGGTGGCAAGAGCAGAGAGAATCGACGCTGGCGGCAGCGGGATGGGCTCCGGGCGGCTCTCGCCGAACCAGGATCGCAGCACGCGATCCCGCTCCACGAGCTCGGCCAGTGCGGCCGTGCTGGCATCCGCCCACGTTTGGCCTACGGCGACGCCGTTCGACACGGAGTAACGGAAGCCGGCTCCCGGTGGCTCCCGCGGAAACACGACCGCGCTGGGGCAGGTACCCAGGGGACGCCCGTGCGCGTCCAACAGCACGTGCTCGCTCGTCGCGTGGGCGACCGCATCGACGATGCATGCGCGCTCGAAGAGCTCGAAATAGGCGCGCGCGATCGGCGCGTGGTCCGAATCGGCTGCGCTGCCCGTCACCGTCTCACCGCTGGCGGAAACGCTCGTGATACCCACGAGGTGGAACGTGTGCCCGAAGAGCAGGACTCGATCCACGAAGCACTCGGGCGGGTCGAACCCTCCAGGCAGCGGATGGCGCCGGGTGAGCTCCTTCAATTCGGGAGGCTCTGCGTGCTGCATCGAGCCTCGGCAGCGGCGGCACAGCGATCGAGCTCGTCTACGAACTTGCGGAAGTAACACTCCGAGGCACGTAGTGCATCGAGGAGACGCGCTTCTGCGTCGGCCTTTCCTTGGAAGAGGCGACGGATGTCGATGCGGGCTTCGGCCACGTGCGCCTGATCGAGCTCGACATGGTGACTAACCGCCGTGAGCGCGTCCCTCGGAATACCGCAGAACTCGGTGAGGGTGCGCACGCATTCGGGCCCCGCGAGGACCGTGAAGTACTCGGCGAAGAAGACGTAGCCGACGTAGCTTCCCGGATCGGTGTCCACCAGGCGCTCGAGCCACGTCACGAGCTCGATGATGGCCTTCCGCGGCTGACCCGGGGGCAGGTCGTACGCGCTGCGCAGTGTTGCGATGTCGTGCTCGGCCCAGTGTTCATGTCCGCGCTCCTCGTTGGCCTTGCGGGCGAAAAATCTCGCGAGGAGCAGCTCGCCGCGCTCGCGGGCGCGACGTTCTGCTTCGTCGAGCAGGCGGGGTGTGCTTCGAAGCAAGTGGAGAATACTCGTCAGGTAGTCGTTCACCACGGAGGGTGAGATCTGGCCACGGCGGGCTCGTGCGATGAGCGGGTGCGTGTGGAGCAGCTCGCCAGTGAACGAGGCCAATTCCGCTACGAGGGCGTCGTCGATTGCCATATTCGTCGGTTTTCGATGGAGAACCATCCGGAACTCGCGATCTGAGGAGGTGGAGTCGAGGGCTCGGCGCAACGAGGTGTCGTTCCTCGAGCGCCGAGCCCTCGGGGGGGGGGATCAGAGACAGTTCAGAGCAAAACGCTTCTTCATTTGCTGTACCTTTCGCTTCGTTTGGCGATGGTGAGAGCGTGATCGAAACGCCGATGACGCATTCACCATGATGAGTCGTTGGGCCCCCGATCGGATCGATGCTCCGACGCGCCCTGCGGGCGAAGGTTCATCGCGGGTTTCGGCGGGTGCGGGTCTGGTACTTAATGCCGTTGCAGAATTGGTCTAGAAACACGGCTTCACGCTGTGGGTTCAGAAACCGTGTGAAGCGTACTTGGCTGCCCCAGCGCTCCGTCAGCAAAGTTCCGGTCGGATTGCAGCGATTGCGTGCTGCCAGGTGCAGCATGGCCATGTTCGCCGGAGAAACGTCGAATTCCACGCGCTCGACCCCGAGAGGGGCCAGGTAATCGAACAGGACCTCCGAAACGAAGCGCCAAACCCATTGGCGCCCTTGGTGCTCGGGCAGGAGGGCTGCGGTGCGGATGTAGTACGTGCTCCAGTCGAGCGGAGTGCAAATCAAAATCCCGATCGTCTCGTTGCGATAGAGGAACTCGAAAACATCCGCGAAGATCGCGTAATACCGAGCCTTGGCTCGATTCATCGAGGTTTCTTGCGTGAATGGTGTGTCCCCTGCCGGCTCCTCGAAGATCCGCGCGTAGTTTTGCTCGATGAATGGACGTACGTTTTCGAACGTGCTCCATCGCACGACAGCGCCGTCGGAGCCGAAGCGATACGGCAGGACGTCGTCCCAGGAAACGTTCCAGAGGGCGACGGACAGGGGAGCGGGCGCAACGGCGCCGCGATCGGACGCCTTCGCGGGATTTTCGGTGGCGCGCTGAGCCTCGGGGGTGTTTCCGTGGATGTGCGACACGGCGTGCAGTTGCGTCATCGTCAACTCATATAGATCGAGATGAAAGTCATGGACAAGTTAAATTCATGAGCTCTCGGATAGCGCGGCGAAACCAAAGCCAAATTGTAACTCTGGGGATAGAAATTCTCCGCGTGGGGCTCTCTTTCGTGTCCGCCCATCGTGTGTTTCTCGGGTGTTCTCGCCGCGTCCGCCGGTGACTCTGGGGATGTTTCCGAGCTGGTTCGGCCTTGGCGCGACGCGTTCGGGCGAGGGAGCCCGGGTTACTAGTCGAAGGCGAGAAGGCTCGGAATCGAGTACGTGGAATCAAGGCGTCGGGTCGAGCGGTGAAAACTTCGTGTGCGCAATGGACGACACCGGTGCTTTACGTGAACGCGTTGCTTACATGAGGGTTCGCAACGCAGGGCGTTGCGGTGTCCACTGCCGCGAATTGAGGAGTGAAAACGAACGGAAGCCCTTCTGGGTCGACGGGTGAAGGCACGGCGCGCTCACGGCTCCGAACCTTCGGCCCTCACCAGCCCGCTCCAAGCGGTGAGATCCGCAGCCACCACCTTGCCACGAGCGGTTGTCGTGACAGCTCCGTTGCGCGCCTCGTCTGGTGGGTGCGAGGAGACCCGGCCCGGGCGGCTCGTCCTCGCGTCGGCTGTGCTTCCAGGGGCACTGCGTGGAATCGGTTTCATGCTCAGTAGCGGCGTGCGGGCTGCGCGTCCAAGCGGTGCGCGTTCTTTTTCGGCGGAGTTTTCGGACACTTGGGGGCTCCGATGAGCTCCCCCTTGCACCCCTGGCCTGGCTTGCGTACGAGTCCCTCCGCTGGAGGGAACCAGTGCGCCGCCTCCGAAAGATCCTCGCGCGGCTTCGCCTGCGCATCCCGTCCTTCGCGTGAGTCCACTGGGCCGCGAGAGTGATGCGTTGGCGGGAGCGCACGTCGGTGCGTCGCCAGCGGATCGTGCGGCACCGCGTTGGGTGTCGCGAACATCGGCCATTCGGCATTCCGCGGGCCGCATCGCGGTTTGCCCCACCGGACCCGCATCCCCAAGGGATGCCCGAGCCTCGCGACGAGCTCGCCTTCGTACACCCGTTCTCCGATGAGCCCTCCTTAACTTCTCTTTGACTTCCTCGTGACCTCAGGCGAAAGGTGCTTGCCGTAGGGGACCGGCGGCATGCTCGTGCACGGACCGTTCGAGATCGACGAAGAGGAGCTGATTGTTCGCCGCGCGGGCGTGGCTATCCCGGTTCAGCGCCGAGTCCTGGCGACGTTGATTTATCTGATGCGCCGGGCAGGCCGACTCGTCAGTCGGGACGAGCTGATCGCTGGGCCCTGGGGAGGCGTTGCCGTCTCGGAAGCCCCCATTCACCGCGCCATCATGCTTGCCCGTAGGGTGCTGCAAACGGACGGCGCTCCGTCGCCGATCGAGACCGTCCGCGGGAGCGGCTTCCGGTTCACGGGTGCGGAAATCGGTCGATCGTGAACACCGGGATCGGCACGTCGTGAACGCCCGGATCGGGGCATGGTGAACGCCGAGATCGGCCATCGTGAACGCCCGGATCGGGCATGGTGAACGCCGAAATCGGCCAACGTGAACACGAGGGCGAGAGAGGGGTGACGCGGGCGGGTCGGCTCTGCGACCAGGGGTCTCGAAGGAGACCCCTGGATGGCGACGGAGCGACTGCCGATGAGGAAGATTCGAGAGATTCTGCGACTGCGCCGGCAGCAAGGGCTGTCGGTGCGGGAAGCCGCGCGGGCGCTGAGGGCAACGAGCCGATCCCTCAGCCGCCACGTCCGCCGCGCAGGCTCACCGGAAACCGCGGCGCCACACCGTTCCCGAG
>QGUH01001293.1 GCA_003242355.1 Pseudomonadota bacterium | reverse complement strand
CAGCCCCGGTTAATGGCACGGGATTGGGCGCCGGCAAGGAAGGTTGGGAGGGGCCCGGCGCCGGGTTTCGGCGATCCTGACCCCCGGCGGTAGCCGCCGGGGCGGGAACCGGAGCGGCTGGTTGGCTGCCTCGGCTTCCTCCGAGGTCGGAGCGCCGCCGACCACGGGGATCCGGTACGTCCGATGCTGCCGGATCGTGGTGCCGCGGAGCCCGTTCTCGCGCTGGATCGCCTCGACCGTAGTCCCGAACCGAGCCGCCAGCCCGCCGAGTGTGTCGCCCGCCTTCGCCCGGTAGTGGACGATGCGCGGGCGCGCCTTGATGAGCCCGGCCTCGACGAGCAAGGCCCCCGCGCGGCGCGCCGTTTCCTGAGCGATCGGATTGTAGAAGCGAAGGTGGAAGTGGGTGGCGTGCCCCGACGCGTGGCGCACGATCGGCCGCTGCTGGCCCGGAAAACCACGGAAGATGCTGCGCACCCAGAAAGGGTCTTCTCCGGAATCGAGCGCGAACTTCTGGAGCAGGTTCACGATCGAGCGATCGACGAGGATGATCTCGATGTCCGTTTCCGTGATGAGCGCTTTCACGAACGCCCAATTTCGCGGCAAATCGAAGTTCTTCTTCGTCGCGCGTGCGTACCAGGGCGAATCGTCCGTGTAGTAGAAAGAAATGTCCACGTCCCGCCCGGACTGGTGGCTCACGTGCGGACGCAGACGGCCGCCCGTCTTCGCGCTGATGTGGCCGAGCCGCAGCGGGGGAGTATCGGGGAAGGCGGCGTGCACTTTGCGAATCGCCGCGTTCAGGTAATCGATGGTTTCCCGGGTGCCCCAGGCGTCGTCCGGCTTCACCAGCTCGTAGAGGTGCGATGCTTCCGCCGCTACGCCGTTGAACAAGGCGCCCCGGTTCGGCGTGCCGAACGACACGGATCCGAGCGCCGCCGGGTTGGTCGTGATCGCCTCGCGGATCTCCTCCGGCGTCCACCCGTCCAGGGGATGGACGTCGAGCTTCAGCCGAGCCTCGTCGATTTCGACGGAGTCGATGTCGAGGATGGCGTCTTCCGCATCCGCCTCGTGGGCGACCTCGCTCTCGACGATCGCGTCGTGCGCGGTTTCCGGCACGGGCGTCGTCGCGCTCGTGCAGGCGACGAGCAAGGTCATCAGCCACCCACCGAGGTGGCGTCGGCGATCACGTGGATTTGGCCGCATAGAAGGCGTACGTCCTTTCCAGGCCCTCCTCCAACGACGTCGGCGTTCCGAGGTATCGCTCTGCGCGAGCGGGGTCGAGGACCGACCGCTCGAGATCCCCGGGGCGTGGGGGGCCTGCGGTGATTCGCGCCCCCCGTCCCGCGAGCTTGGAAATCGTCCGTGCCAGCGCCTCGGTCGTGGTGTCCCTGCCCGTGGCCACGTTGAGCACCGGATCGCCGATCTGGCCCGTGAGCGCGAGCACGTTGGCCCGCGCCACGTCCGAGACGAACACGTAGTCGCGCACGCAGCCCGCATCACCGACTTCGCGACGAGCATTCACTCGAAGCTCGCCGCCTGCGAGCGCGGCCGCGAAGAAGAGGGCAACCCCTCCCGCCTCCCCGTGGGGATCCTGTCGGGGCCCGGAAACGTTGGCGTATCGCAGAATCTGTCTTTTATAAACAATCGACGCTGCAGAA
>QGUH01000281.1 GCA_003242355.1 Pseudomonadota bacterium | reverse complement strand
CCTCGGGACGCCCGTGCGGTTGCTTCCGAGGGCGGGGGATGCGCGCCGCCGAGCACGCGATCGTGAATGTCCGCCAACAGATCGAGCAGCAGATGATACTGCTCCTCGATCGGCAACGGCGCGATCGCCTGATTTACCTGCTGGCGAATCCGCGCGCGGGTGAGCGCGCTCGGGAGCTCCGGCGGCGTGAACGCGCCACTGCGGCCCTTGCCGGCGCGCGCCGGGATGACTTCCACGACGCGACGCCGCGCGAGCCGCGAAGCGTCGCCTCCGGGCTGCTGCGTCGACGCGTTGGGCGAGGCTGCCGGATCCGCGGGAGCCGCCGCCGAGCTCTTCCGTTCGCGGAAGATGTTCTTGCGCTCTTCGGGCGGCAGGCGCTTGCGGGCGAGTTGGAAGAACACGCCGCCCGGACTGCGTCGGCGTGATCCGTCCGCGAGCATCATGCCCCCCTTCTCCTCGATATCCAGGGTTTCCTTGAGCAGTCCGAGGGCCTCCTGCTCACCCAACGCGCGCACCACCCCGGCGATCTGCGTCAGCGGGATCTCTTCGACTTCTCCGAGCGTCTTTGCGATGTGGGAGACGGTTTCTTCGGTAGCCATGATCGGATTGGCCCGGCTCACCCCCCGGCCAGGGTTCGAGACTTTGCCTCGGGGTGCGGCCGCCTGCAACCCGAGAGCGCATGTCCTTCGGAGCATCGGTATTCTCGAGGGATTCAGCGGGAGACCGCTCGGCCTTGCGGCCCGCCCACGGAGGCGCACCAGCGCGTCTAGGGAAGGAGCTCGACGGTTCCCGTGCGCACCGGGGTGACCGTGCCACCTTCGACTCGAACGCACAAGCGGCCCTCTTCGTCGATGCCGGCGGCGACTCCCGTCACGGCTTCGACACGCACGCGGCGACCCAGAAGGACGTCGTGCGCGCGGAGCTCGTCGAGCAAGGCGGCTCTGTCGCCCCGCAACAAGAGGTGGGAGCGCCGTTCGAGACCGAGGAGCACGTCGGCGAGCAACTCCTCGCGCGACGCGGCGCCTCCTTCGAGGCTCAGGGATGTCGCCGTGGTTCCGAGCGTGTTCGGAAAATGTGTCACCGTCACGTTCACGCCGATGCCGACCACGACGCAGGCGAGCGCCGCGCCGTTCATCTGCGCCTCGACGAGCACGCCGGCAATCTTGCGGTCGCCGACCCAGACGTCGTTCGGCCACTTGACGCCGACCGCGGCGGTCCTGGAGCTCGGAGAGCGTTCGCTTCGTTCTGCGAGGTGATGGGCAATCGTCGCGCGCGCTGCGAGGCCTGCCACGAGCGAGATCACCGGCAGCGCTTCGAGGTCGAAGGGCAGCTTGAGAACGACGGAAAAGAGCAGGCATTCGCCCGCCGGCGCGATCCACGAGCGGCCGCGCCGTCCTCTGCCGGCGCTCTGATAATCGGTCACGAAGGTCATGCCGTGCGGAGCACCGACCCGTGCCGCCGCGAGCGCGTCGTCGCTGGTCGAGCCCGTGGTCGCAGTGCAGACGAGCGGCGTCCCCAGCGCGAGCGAACGCTCGCGTCGCAGGCGCTCGAAGCGCGCCGCGTCGAAGAGGCCCGAAGGCGTCATCGGCCGAGGGCTTCGAGCGACAGACTCACGTCCGCCGCCGGTGCGGAGTGCGTGAGCGCGCCGACGCTCACCACGTCGACGCCGAGCCGAGCGAGCTCCGGAATGCGATCGAGCGTGATGCCGCCGGAAACTTCGACGAGCGCGCGCCCCGAAGCGCGGCGGACGCCTTCGCGGAGCTCGTCGCCGCTCAGATTGTCGAGCATGACGACGTCCGCGCCCGCCGCGAGCGCTTCGTCGAGCATGGCGAGCGACGCGACCTCGACTTCGATGCGGCTCGTGTGCGGCGCGCGCTGCCGGGCGAGCTCGATTGCGCGCGTGACGCCGCCCGCGGCGGCGATGTGGTTGTCCTTGAGCAGCACCGCAGAGCCGAGATCGTTCCTGTGATTGTGAGCGCCGCCGACGCGTACGGCGTAACGTTCGAGCGCGCGCAGCCCCGGCGTCGTCTTCCGCGTGTCGGTGATGCGCAGGCGCGTCCCTGCCGGGATCGCGTCCACGTACGCGCGCGTGAGGGTTGCGATCCCGGACAACCGCTGGAGGAAGTTGAGCGCGGTGCGCTCCCCGAGCAGGATGGAACGCGCGGAACCTTCCACGACGAGCAGCGGCGTGCCCGGCGCACAGCGCTCGCCGTCGTCGACCAATCGCTCGACGCGCAGCCCGGGATCGACCGTGTAGAAGACACGCGCGAACACGTCCGCGCCGCAGAGCACGAGCGGAGCCTTCGCGATGGCGCGCGCGAGCGCGCGTCGATCCCGGCCGACGACGGCGTCGGTGGTGATGTCTCCTCCGGCGAGATCCTCTTCCAGAGCGCGCGTGATGATCGCGTCGAGCAGGGCCCCGAGCGGTGCGGTCACGGGAGCAGACCGTAGCTTTGCCCGAGATACGAGGCAAAGAGGTTGCACGCGGCGTGGAACAGGACGGCGGCGCCGATGCCGCCCGTTCGCGCGCGCAAGAATCCGAACACGAGCGACGGGAAGAACACCGCGAGCCTGCCGGGATCCGGCGCCGTGAGCAGGTGCCCGAGCGCGAACAGGGCGCTCGAGAGAACGACCCCCGGGCCCAGTGGAGCGCCGAGGAATCGGCGCCTCGGAGGGAGCGCTCGATCGAAGGCGTTCTGCAAGTAGCCGCGGAAGAAGGCCTCCTCCGGCAAGGCCACGCCGAAGATCTGCCCGAGCACGTCCGTCGCCAGCGCGGGCAGGGGCGCCGGAGTAAACGGCGCCGTCGGGGCGTTCCACAGCACGTAGCCCGCCACGAACGGAGGGAAGGTGACGAGCGCCGCGACCGCCGCCCAGGCGAGCGACGTGCCGAAGGCGCGGGCGAGCCGCGCCGCCGCGAGCGGTTCCGGCTCGAGCAGTCCGCCGAGCGACAGCCCGAAGCTCCGCACGGCCGCCGTACTGCTCGCGTGGAGCACGAGCCCGTAGGTCGCGACGAGGAAGGCGATGCCGACGCCGGTCGCCGCGTGCGCCTCGGGCAGCCCGTAGGAGAGCGCGGTGGCGACACCGGTAACGAGCAGCCCGACGCACACCGGACCGGCGAGGCCGCGGTCACCGAGCGCGAATGCGCGCGCAGCGGCGCTGCCCCGGCCTTTTGGCCGCTCTTTCGGCATCACCGGGGACGGCGCCACGACTGCACTCGGGATCGAACTTTCGCGCAGGGCTCCAAGGGCCCTGCTTCAACGCGATGCCGCAACCGCGGCCCGTCGTCGAAGCGCCTCTCCCCCTCGCGGAACGCCTGGGTTAAGGTCGCCGCCCACGGTGTCGGCCGGGCGCGTGCGCGTTCGCGCGTGCCAGCCGTAGGAAGAGAGATCGATAGACCCATGCTCGACCCGAATCTGCCGCATCCGCGTCCGGCTCATGCCCCGTTGAAGGAGCTCCCGCAAGCCGATCTCGCCAAATGGCCGCCGGACGACGACGGTCCGGGCGTGCCGCCCAGCTCGCTCGGCGGCTTCCCCATGGGCGGCGGGTACGACATGGGCGACGGCAACTTCAAACGCGGACGTTTCAAGCCGATTGCGATTCTGGTCGGCATTCTCGCGGTCGCCGGTCTCGCGGTGTTCCTGACGATCGGCATGACTCAGGATGCCAAGAAGCTGACCATCGAAGAAGCGGAGGAGCAGAAGAAGGCGCTCTTCGTTCTGCCCAAAGAGGATCAGCTGCCGAAGTGGCGCGAGTGGGCGGCGAGCGAGGCGAGCGACGAGCTGCGCATGGAGGCGTTGAAGCAGCTCGCCTGGGCCAAGGATCCCGCGGGCGTGCCGCTCGCCATTCAGGCGCTCTCGCATCCCAAGGAGCCGGTGCAGGCGATGGCCGCGACGGCGCTCGCCGAGTACGGCCGTCCGCTCGCCGACAGCGCGAAGGATCCGTTGCTCCTCGCGTTGCCGAAGGCAGGGCCCGGCGCGAAACCGCAGATCGCGTGGGCGCTCGTGGTGCTCGGCGAATCGCGCGCGTTCGACGAGGTGATGCAGCTCTACCGCCTCGGGCACCTCTCGCAGGTGCAGCGCCTCGGCGGCGGCGTGGCGTTCGATCCGCAGAAGATCGTGGCGCTCGTCAGCCTCGACAAGCTCGCGAGCATGGCGGGTGACGAGAGCCCCGCGGTCCGCCAGCTCGTCGCCACCGTGCTCTCGGAGAATGCGGAGCCGAAGTGGACGAGCACGCTCATCAAGCTCGTTCAAGACAAGGAGGCCGAAGTGGCTCGGCAGGCGGCGCCGGGCCTCGGCAAGATTGCGGATCCGAGCGCGCGCAAGCCGCTCGTCGAGGCGTTGAAGTCGGCCGACAAGGACAGCCGCAACAAGTTCCTGGAGGCGCTGCGCGATGGCATGGGCACCGAGGGCCTCGTGCTCGCCATCGGTTCCTCCGCCGACGACGAGAAGCTCGCCTGGTATCAGACCAAGCAGATCTTCGACATGATCCACGACCCCAAGAACGGGGGTCAGGGTCTGAACGATCCGCGCGGCGCCGACGCGCTCTACGGCTACATCCAGAGCAAGCCGCACGTTCACTTCGAGTGGCGTGCGGCGGTCGCTCTCGCTGCCATCGGCGATCTGCGTGCGGTGCCCTCGCTGGCCAAGCGCCTGCGCATGGACCCGCTCAAGATCTACAGCGACCAGTACGACTGGGAGATGGAGCTCAAGCGGGACGACAACGAGCGCGTGATCGCGGCGCGCATGCTCGCGGATCTCGCGCTCATGCATCCGGACAAGCGGTCGCAGATCGCCGAGCAGGCCGAGGACGCCGTCATCTTCTGGATTCACGAGCTGCCCTCGCCGCACGCGAACGGCTTGCGCGCGCTCGCGGCGATGGAATCGACCAAGGACCTGCAGGCGCTCCGCAAGTGGGCGAACCCCAGCGTGCCGCTGCCCAAGCCGGGTCAGCAGCCGCCGATGCCGGAGGAGTTCGTGATCGCGCAGAGCGCGCTCCGCTACGTCGGCTGGATGCGGGACAAGCAGTCGTGGGGCGTGCTCGAGAGGGCGCTCAAGGCCAGGCCGCCGGAGTTCGACGTCACGATGGACGGCTTGATGCAGGGCGGCCTCGCCATCCTCGGCATGTCGCTGCGCGCGCTCGGCGTGGGCGCCGCGGACGGCTTGTCCGAGTGGGGCGACAATCGCGCCTTCAAGCTGCTCATGGACTACGTGCTCGAGCCGAAGAACAACGAGCAGAGCCGGATGAGCGCCTGCGCAGCTCTGGCTTGGGTGGCCAAGCCCGAGGACTTCCTCGAGATCGCGAAGAAGATTCAGGAGTTCGGCGGGCACGAAAAGTCGGATCAGTTCCGCCGCGCCTGCTTGCTCGAGTCGCTGATTCAGCGGCCCGTGCCCGGCACGGCGCCCGCGCTCCTGCCGCTGATGACCGAGCAGTCGTCGATGGAAACGCGCCATCAGGTCGCGCGGGCCATCGCGAGGAGCGGCTTCGACCAGAGCGTCGAGGCCAAGCTCTTCGAGATGCTGAACAACGAGGCGCTGATGAACGACGCGGCGCTCGCCCTGATTCTGGGCGGTTCGGCCGACGTCGCGGCGCGCACCGTGGCGATGTACGCGAACAAGCCGAAGGCGGCGCTCGATGAGCTCGCGGACCTCTGGTACCGGAGCTTCGGCTACTGGTCGATGGAGGATCTCGATGCGGGATTGCTCTCCCGCTACGTCGACAACGCCGAGGCCATCAGCCGGGTGGGCATCAACCAGACGCCGCAGGAGGGGCAGCGGGGGATCTGTATGCCCCATTCGAACAACCCGGTTTTGCAAACGGCCCCACCCGTT
>QGUH01000280.1 GCA_003242355.1 Pseudomonadota bacterium | reverse complement strand
CACGACCTCGGCCGGCGCGCAGCCAAACAGTGCCGCCACGTCGGCGCGCGCGCGTTCGAGGCGGTTCCGGGCGCGGCGCCCCGCGGCGTGCCGCGAGCTCGGGTTGCCCCACGAATCGCGCGCTGCCACGAGCATGGCCTCGAGCACCTGCGGAAGCACGGGTGTGAGCGCGGCGTGGTCGAGATAAATCATCGGTTCACGGTTCGCGGCGGAGGCACTGCACGGGTGCGGCGTGGTCGAGATGAATCATCGGTTCACGGTTCGAAGCCCGAGACGACGCGTTCGTCGTGGCCGAGTCACGTGCACGCCGCACAGAAAAGGCGTCCTTGCCGGCGTCCGCCGCGGACGGCGCGCGCTAGACCCTTCGCAAGTTTGGGCAGTCCCGTCTTGAGTTCGTCCTTGATCCCCCCCTTGATCCATTCCGAGGGTGGAAGCGGAATGCCCCCGATCAGCACGTTCCCACTGCCGGACGCGATCACGCCGTAGCCCGGACCCACGGCGGGGTCCTTGCCAATCAAAGCCTTCACGGCCATCGCAGCACCGTCCCACGCCGCTTGCGCGGCCCCCACCGCCGCGGCCACTGCGTTGCCCTGCTCGGCGGCAGCGCCAACGTTCAAAGCTGCGGGCCCGAACGTCAACGCCACCTGTAGCTTCGTTACGGGATTCTTCGGCATGCAGTGTCTGGTCAGGTCGACCACACGAGCCGCACGCCCGCCTCCGATAAACACCTTGCTGGATCCGGTGCAGATCTCGAACACGGGCGCGAACCCACCGCAGGTGACGGCAAACCCGATGTCGCCCGCACGCGCCGCGGGGAGCCCGTTGATCAACACGGAAATACACCCGGGCAACCCGACGATACCGAAGCTCGGCAGCGTCACGGGCGGAGCGGGCGGCACGAGGCTCGGCGGATGCGCATGGCCGTGGAACGCGCCCACGTGGGGCGAGGTCAACGTGGCCGCGGGCCGTGGAGGGACCATGTCCGAAAGGAAGTTCGTGGCGAGCGCGAGTCCCGTGTTCAATAGCTCGACGGGCATGTTGGCGACGCTGAGCAGGCCGTTGACGGCGCTGGCCACCCGAGTCACTGTGCCAAGCTCGGGGTCGAGCGCGCTCTGAAAGGGGTTGACCATGTTGTTGACGACGTTCGCGAACGCGTCGCGGGCCACTCCTTCTCCGCTGAGGGGGATGACGGGTGCGGGGCCGCCGGGAGCCGGCGGCATGACCTTGGGGACGTCCGAGTCGTCCACTTTGTCCATCGCCTTCCCCGCAACCACTGCCCCCTTCGCCGCTGCCCTTGCCGCGACTCCGGCTCCTTTCGCCACGGCCCTCGCGGCCACCCCCGCCCCCTTTGCCGCCGCGCGCGCGCCAGCGGCTACCCCAGCCCGCACCGCCTGCATTCGGGGTGCTGCAGGCCGCGCGCCGCTCGCTCGCGGAGCGCCACCCGTCGTTCGCGTGCTGCCGCTCATGATACCGCTCCGTGATGGCTCGCGCGCAGCCCGGCGAGCTCCCGTTCGACGCCGTCGAGCTCCACGAGGAGCCCCGCGTTTCGGTACAGAGCCCGCAAGCGTTCGAGCACGGAGACCAAGCGCTCGGGGTACTCGAAGTCGCGGCACATCTGCGCGGCGTCGCGAAATAGCTCGAGCGCGCCCCGGCGGTTTCCCTTCATCTCTTGGATGATTCCCTGCTTTTCCATGCAGTCGGCCTTGGTCGATGGATTGAGGAGCTTGGACGCGATCTTGTCCGCGATGGCGAAGTAGCCGTCGGCCTCGTCGATCTGACCGAGCTCGAAGCACACGTCGCCCGCTGCCACGCACAGGTTCATGGTGATCAAGGCGGCCGGGCTCTCGGCCGAGTACGCGAGGCCTTGCTGGTAGCGCCGCTTCGCTTCCTCGAGCCGGCCCGCGCGACGAAGCACGTCGCCGATCCCCTGAAGACACATCGCCTGCATTTCCTTCGCGTTCCCGCTCGCGTAATACGCAAACAGAATCGAATACTTCTCGATCGCCGCGTCGTAGCGTTGGTGAGCGTAATCGAGACCGGCAAGTTGCATCAGGGCTTGCATCCGCAATCCGAGCGGCACTTCGGGATCGAGCGCCTCCTCCCCGAGCGAGGCTTCGAGCGCCGGAAGGGAGAAGTCTGCTCGTAGATGAGCACTCCGGGCGCCTCCGCGTTGCGGAGCGCGGGGATGAGAAAGGGCGCGCTGCGATCGTCGCGAACCAAAATCCGTGTTCCACGCATCCACGGCTGAATCGGTCCGTTTGGGACGAAGGTTGCGACAATCTGAGCGTAGCCCGCAGGATCCCGGATCGAGAGCGGTAAGAGCGCGACGACGAGGCGATGATCGCCGTCCTGCGGCATCTGCTCGCGTACGTAGCCGATGGCCGCGTGCAGACGCGCCGCCGGCGGAAGCCGCGGGTCGTAACAGGGCGGCGGCAGCTCGGGCCAAGGGGGCTTGCCTCGTTCCGCGAGCAGCTCGTTGAGCTGCGTGCGCTGCGCCTCGAACCGAGCGACGAGGCTGGCAACATACGCATCGGGCGGACCGGCCTCGTCGGGAAACATGAGGAACACGTCCGCGCCGTTCTGCTCGTCGAGCCCTTCGAGCGTCTTCGCGAGAACGATCATCGTGGTGTCGTCGGCCGCAACGACGAGGGTCAGAGCGTCGTTCTGATCGACGAAGGCAGCGATCGTGTCGGTCAGCTCGTCGAGGAGGCGGCGCATGGAACACCCGGAATTTTCGTGCGTTACTCCCCGAGCGCCTGGCGCAGCGCACGGTGGAAGGGCTCGGGAACAACCTCGAAGTACTTCCGCTTGCCATCCAGCAGCAAAGTCAGCTCACCGTAAGGTGGCTCCTGCCCCGGAATCGGACGCCCTTTCCAAGGATAGGACTTGTAGCGCTCGATGTGGACGTGCTCGTACCGGTCGATGGCCTTCAAGGTCTGAATGAACTCGCCGCGAGCGGCAACCAGGAGCGCCCCCCGCGACGTGTACGCGAGCTGGCAAGGCTCTCCCGGCCGATTCTTTCCACTGCCGCCTAGGAAAAACACGTCGAAGGCCGACGGAACGCGATACGCGGGAGCCTGAAACAGGATCGTCTCGCCCGGCTCGAGGGCCCCCTCGTAGTAAGACTCCGGGAACACGAGCAGCACCACCGGCGTCTCGTCATCCGGATGGGGATACCTCTTTTGCTGGATGTACATCGCGATCACGAACACCACCATGATCGCGAAGTAGACCGGAACCTGGATCGGAATCTCCTCCACGGAGTCACTCCCTGTCGTCAGGGTCCCTGAATCCGAGGACCGGGGCAACCGGCCACGGCACGAGATCGGTTCGCGCGGCGCACTCTCGATTCACCTCACCCAAACCACGCCGCAGTCTACCGAACTGCCGCGCGGTGCTCAACGGCCCCGTGTCCATAGGCCTCCTCATCAACCGCCACGACGAGAACCAAGGCGTCGTTCCGGTCGACGTCAGCGATCGGGTTCGGTCAGCTCGTCGAGGACGCGGCCCATGGAACACCGAAATCTTTCGTCGGTCACTCGCCGAGCGCTTGGCGAAGGGCACGGTGGAACGGCTCTGGGACTAGCGCGAACACCTTCGGCTTACCATCCAGTAGCAAAGTGAGCCTTCCATACGGCGGCTCCTGCCCCGGAATCGGACGGCCCTGCCAAGGATACGACTCGTAACGTTCGATATGCACGTGCTCGTACCGTTCGATGCCACTCAGGGTCTCGATGAATTCACCGCGGTCGGCAACCAGGAGCGCCACCGCGACGTGTACGCGAGCTGGCAAGGCTCTCCCGGGCGCTTGTTTCCGCTGCCGCCCATGAACAACAGCCGGGTGAGAACCGATGGAACGCGCCACGCCGGAGCCTGAAACACGATCGTCTCGCCCGATTCGAGGGCCCCCTCGTAGTACGACTCCGGGAACACCAGCAGCACCACCGGCGTCTCGTCATCCGGATGGGGAATACAGGCGATCAGGAACACGCCCCAAACAGCAAGATAGATCCGAATGTCCGTAAAAAGGCCCTCGGGCGACACAGTGACTCCCTGTCGTCAGGGTCCCTGAATCCGAGGACCAGGGCAGCCGGCCACGGCACGAGATCGGCTCGCGCAGCGCATCCTCGATTCACCTCACCCAGACCACGCCGCAGTCTACCGAACGGCCACGCGGTGCTCAACGGTCGCGCGAGCAGGAGCACGCGTGCGGGAGCACGCGTGCGGGAGCGCGCGTGCAGGAGCGTGCTGGGCCACGAAGCGCGCGGATCGTCCGTGTTTTCCGACTCGCAGCGCACCGACGTGCATTGAGGCGCCTGCGGGCAAGCCTTCCGGCGCCGCCGGGTGTTTCGGCGCATCCCCGAACGTTGCGGGCTCGCTTCCGCGGCAACGCCCGAGCAGCAAGCGCAGCCGACGACGACACCCACCAGAACGCCGACCAGTCAGATGGATCGGCGTTCCGCCCGCTGTTCACTGGGGCGAGTGAAAGGCTCAGCCCTGAATTCGATCCATCGGATCGAAGGCTTCGACGGGAATGAGCCCGCGAACCTGCTCGGAGATCATCCCGAAGCGCCGCTCCTTCTTCCCGTAGAGCTCGATGGCGGAAAGCAAGGTTTCCGGACGGAACTCGGGCCACATGATCGGCAGGAACAGGAGCTCGGCGTAGGCAGACTCGAATAGTAGAAAATCACTGACGCGGGTTTCGCCCCCCGTGCGGATCAACAGATCGACCTGGGGCAGCGCGTGCGTGGTCATGTGCCGCTTGAACAGGTCCTCGTCGATCTCTTCTGGGAGCACGAGCCCCGCCCGGGCGCGCACGGCGAGGGAGCGCGCCGCCTCGATGATGTCCTGACGCCCGCCGTACGAGAGCGCGAGCGTGAGCGTCATGCGATCGCCTTCGGCGGTGTACCGAATGAGGTCTTCCACCGCGTGCCGAGTCGGCGTCGGCAAGTCGTCGAGCGCGCCGATCACGTTCACACGAATGCCGTTCTGCCGGAGCTCGGCCCGTTCCTTTTGCGCGAACTCGACGAGCAGGCGCATGAGGCTCTCGACTTCGGCCCGCGGGCGCGCCCAGTTGGCCACGCTGAACGCGTACAGGGTCAGGTAGCGGATCCCGACGCGGCTGGCGGTCTCCACGGCGTGGCGCACCGCCCGCGCGCCTTCGGCGTGTCCCTCGATGCGCTCGAGGCCGCGGGCTTTCGCCCACCGACCATTGCCGTCCATGATGATCGCAACGTGCTGGGGAATCCTGGAGAAGCCGTTCTTGCCGTTCTTCACGTGAAAGCTCCGCTCGTCCCGTTCGGGGGGCCGGGTTCGTAGCGTCCTTCGCACTCCGAAGGTGCCCGCCCGCGCGTGAACGTTCTTCCACGAGGTCTCCTCCTCGATTGAGGAGGTTTCGAGGAGAACGTTTGGCCAGGGGGCCTACACCCTCGAGAGTGGCGTCCGCGGATGGCCCCTGCAGTATCGACGGAATCCAGGAGCACGAGCGCGGCGAGTGAACGGCTCGTGGCCGCGAAGCACCCGCCGACGGCGGGCCGAGGGTCGCTCCCGCTATCGATGAACAGCGGTGTAGACGCCACCTGATGGGCAGCATTGAACGGCGGGGGGCCTATCGGCGTCACGCGGCAGCTCGATCGAAGGGCCCGCCCTGCTGCGCGCCGCGCTTCGCGCGGCACTCCGCTTGATCGGGCTCCAGTGCCGCCCGGCTAATGTCCGACGATGCGGGAGCTCAACCTCGGCCACTTCGCCGGCGGGGGCTCCGCGGCTCCTTGGGGCCGTCTTGGGGGGGAGGGGGCAGGGGGGAATCCCGGGAAAGGGCCCGCGCTTCGT
>QGUH01001292.1 GCA_003242355.1 Pseudomonadota bacterium | reverse complement strand
TGTTTGGGTTTTTTTTTTTTCAAGCGTAAAGCGGATTCCAGATAGGGGTCCGTGCCGGTGGCTCGGGGATGTGTATAAAGGACAGGGTCGCCGATCTGGATGGGGCCTATTACGGCGCCGTCGGGAGCGACCAGGGGCCGGGCCAGGTCGCGGTGCGCGTGATTCACGGCGAGATGGGCATCGGCAAGAGCGCGCTGCTCGCGGCCTTCTTGAGCGAGCTACCGCCCGATGCGCACGTGCTGCGCGTGGAGTGCTCGCCCGTGCTCAGCGAGATTCCGTTCTCGACCGTCAGCGAGTGGGTGCGCGAGCTCACCGAGACGCGCGTCGAGCAGCCGCTCGAGCAGGTACGCGAGCTCGTGATGGCCGCGCTCGGCGAGTACGCGCACGCGGAGAACGGCCCGGAGATCATCGAGCGCATGGCCGAGCTCGCGACCGGACGGCTCCGGCCCGCGGCCGACGAGGCCGACGTCGTGCAGAACCAGAAGCTCATCGCGGCTGGTTTGCGCGCGTTCTTCGCGCGCGCGACGGCGACCGGTCCGCTCGTTCTGGTGGTGGACGGTCTGCAGTGGGCCGATCGCCAGAGCCTGGAGCTGCTCGCCGATTTCGCGCGCCGCAAGGATCCGTTGCCGGTCCTGGCGCTGCTCGCGACGCGTCCCGAAGATCGCGTGCTGCCGCACATCGAGGGGCTCGTGCGGGTGGATCTCAAAGGCCTCACTCCGGAGCAGCAGATCCGGCTGCTTCAGGCGCGGCTCGGCGTCAGCGACGGCGTGGCGCAGGTGTGCGCGGAGCTCGTTCCGCGCGCGGCGGGAAACCCGTTCTTCTTGCTCGAGATGGTGGACGCGTTGCTCGAGCGCGGCATGCTCGAGATCCGCGAGGTCGAGGAAGGGCGCCCGCGGCTCGTGCAAACCGAGCGCGGCGAGGAGCTGGGGCTCACGCTGCCCTCGACGCTCGAGCAGCTCATCGCCGATCGCTTGAACGAGCTGCCGGACGAGGAGCACACCGTCATCGAGTGGCTGTCCGTCGCGGGCGGGCCGCTTTCCGAAGACGACCTCGACGCTTTGAGCGGCGGCGCCACGGCCGACGCCATCGCGCGACTTTGCGCGCGCGGCCTGTGCGACCTCAAGACGGAGCTCGTCGACGTGCGCCACCCGCTCACGCGCGACGTGGCGTATCGCGCGCTCGACCGACGCCGGCGCGTGAAGATGCACCGGCGCCTCGGGCAGCACCTTTCGAAAACGCCGCTCGCGCGCGGTCTCACCGCCGCGGTCGTCGCGCGCCACTTCGCGCGCGGCAACGAGAAGAGCGAGGCGGCGAACTACTACCTCGAGGCGGCGAACGCCGCGCGCGCCGGTTACCAGACCCCGCTCGCCAAGCGGTATTACCGGCGAGCGCTCTTGCTGCTGCCGCCGGACGATCCGCGCCTGCTCGAGGTGCACGAGGCAATGGAGGCTCTGTGCCGCGCCCAGGGTCGGTGGCGCGAGCGGCGTCGGCACCTCGTCCAGCTCCGCAAGCTCGCGCGTGGCAGCGCAAAGCCGTATTGGGTGGCCGCGGCTCTGCTCTCGACGGCGCAGTTGGAGCTCGAGACCGCGCGTCTCGCTAACGCACTCGCGTCGGCGGAGCTGGTCTAGGCCGGGGCCGAGCGAGGGCAGACGACTGTC
>QGUH01001291.1 GCA_003242355.1 Pseudomonadota bacterium | reverse complement strand
GGGATTGGTCAGAACCAAGTTCTATTGTGGCAGGGCCCGGTCGGGGCGCACGGCCTCGGGCGCGCCGGGCGGCTCCTCGAGGAGTGTCACCGCATCGCCATCGAGGAAGCCGAGCCGCGTCAGCACCTCTCGCTCACGCGGGCATGGTTCGAGATCGAGCGCGGCGACGCCGTGAGCGCGCTCGCGGCCGTGGATTCGGCCGCGCACGTCTTCGGGCCGCACACGCGAGCCGGCGATCATACTCCCCATCTGCTCGGCCGGCTGCTGCGCTTCCGGTGGCCGCGAGAAGCGCGCGATCGCATCGAGGCCTGGCGCCGCGTGCTGAACGACAGAGGGCGCCGGCAGGGGTAGAGCGACGTACGGTCGGAGACGCGCCGAAATGCGCGCAAGACTGCGTCGAAGGATTGCCCGCGTGGGGAGAGGGCCGGCCGAAGTGCACTTCGGCGGGGGTGGGCGGAGCCGTCCCCTTGAAATGCGGCCAGAGCGCCGAGCGGTCGAACCGGTCGGCGCTCTCGAGCGACGAACGGTTCGACGTTCGAGAAAACCCGCGAGCGGCGGACAACTCCCTGTATTATGCTGGGCGGTATGGGTTCGGAGCTCGCGACGTTACTGGTTTCGTGCCGCGATCGGCGGGGGATCGTGGCGGCTTTGGCGCAGGTCCTGTTCGGGCACGGCGCCAATATCCTCGATGCCGACCAGCACACCGACCCGGTTGCGCAGCAGTTTTTCCAGCGCATCCGCGTGGATTTGTCGGAGCTTCTGACGGACCGCGGCACGCTCGAGCGCGCCATCGCCGAAGTCGCCCAACGCTTCGGGATGACGTATCGGCTCATTTACGCGGAGCGCACGAAGCGCGTCGCCCTGTTCGTCTCGAAGTACGAGCATTGCCTGTACGACCTCTTGCTCCGCCACCGTGGCGGCGAGATCGCCTGCGAAATTCCCATCATCGTCAGCAACCATCCCGATCTCGCGCCCGTCGCCCGCGAGTTCGGCATCGAGTACGTCTGCGTCCCCAAGGACGCGACGAACCAGGAAGCCGCCGAGGCCCGCGAGCTCGAGCTCCTCGCCGAGCACCGCATCGACCTGGTCGTGCTCGCGCGGTACATGCGCATCTTGAGCCCCCGTTTCGTCTCGAGCTGGGAGAATCGCATCATCAACATCCACCACTCGTTTCTCCCGGCGTTCATCGGCCAAAAGCCGTATCATCAAGCCTACCAGCGCGGCGTGAAGCTCATCGGCGCGACCGCCCACTACGCTTCTCCCGTGCTCGACGAGGGGCCGATCATCGAGCAAGACGTGGTCCGCTGCTCGCACAAGGATTCGGTGGAAGATCTCGTGCGCAAGGGCCGCGACCTCGAAAAAGTGGTTCTGGCGCGCGCGGTACGCCTCCACCTCGACGACCGGATCCTCGTCTACGACAACAAGACCGTGGTCTTCGACTGACGTTTTTTCGGCGCGTGGCCGCGCGCCCGCACGAAGGCGTGGCGCTCACTCGATGGTGTACTCGTAGAGCACCGTGCCGCCGAGGCCGATGAACTGAACTCGGACGTCGTCGGGGGTAACGCCGAGGCGGCCCAAGCGGGACTCGGCCAGGAACGGGGCCGGCCCTTAAAAACAACTGAAGGTGCCGAACAAAAAGAAAGTGGAAAACTTAGAGG
>QGUH01000279.1 GCA_003242355.1 Pseudomonadota bacterium | reverse complement strand
CGCGCTCGCCGACACGCTGATCACGCACGCGGCGCGTCCCGAGGCCGGCGTCTTGTCCATGCGGCGCAGCGTGCGCATCGCGACGCATCCCGCCCTGCGCGGACGCGGGTTGGGGCGCGCGCTCGTCCAGCACGTGCATCGCCACTATGCGGTGGACCTCTTCGGAACCCTCTTCGGCGCCACCCCCGAGTTGCTGGAGTTCCGACGAGCGCTCGGCTACCGCCTGGTGCGGGTCGGCACCGCGCGAGGGGCGCGCAGTGGAGAGCCTTCCGCCGTGATGATCCGTGCCGCCTCCGAGCGCGGCGCGCGGCTCGTCGACTCGCTGGTCGCCGACCTGGCTCGGGATCTGCCCATTCAGCTCGAGCTCGTCGCTGCCGACGAAGGCTTCGCGCTCGACCCGGAGCTCGCCCGCGCGTTCGCGATCGATCTTCCACCTGCAGTCGACCTCGACCGCGAGCAGCTCGCGTTGCGCGTGCGCCGTTATCTCGAGGGCCCGCAACCGTCCAACGCGGCCGCTTGGGTCTTGACGCGTTTCGTGGACGAGCATCGGCTTCTCTTGAGTGAGCTCTCTCCGACGGACCGCGCGCTCATCGAGGGGCGGGTGGTGCTGCGGCAGAGCTGGGAACGCGTGGCACGCTCCGCGGGGCTCGACGGAGCGGCGAGCGCGATGCGGGCGCTCCGACCGGCGCTCCGGCGCCTCGCCGAACGCGCGGGGCTCGTGTCGAACGACCCCGGAGCGTGGGCTGACGACGCGTTTCGACACGAAGGCTGACGCCCGTTCCCCTCGTGCTCCGGGCGTCAGCCGAGGGCAGAAAGCCACGTGGGCGCAGAGCTTGCAGGGCGATGCTCGGGAGCCTCTTCTCCCAGTTTCCGAGCGCGGCGGCGGCCGATCGCGCTCGAGGTCGGGATCCGTTCGAACCGAAGATCATGCCCCGCGTCGTGTTCGATGCCCTCGAGCTGGCCTTGCTCGTGGTGGGTTACTGGGGCGTCGACGGAGCGCTCCGGCGCCAGGGGCTCTCGAGGGCGTCGCAGTGGCTCGGCGCGAGGCTGGGCTCGAAACGACGAGGACTCGGGCTAGCGCTCGTCGTCCTTGCGTGCAGTGCGCTCGCTCCCTTTTGGAGCTTTCGCGACGTGCCTCAGGGAACGGCGCTCCGCCTGCTCGCGCTCGCGCTGATCGTCCCGCTCACGTGGAAGGCGACCACGCGCGACATCGACGTGGTGCTCGGGGATCTGCGGCTCGGCGCGCGACTGCTCCTGCTCGCGTCGACTGCTGCCATCTGGCTGAGCCCCGCGTTCGTCGTGCTTTCGGCCTTCTTGTTGAGCGGACCGTTCGGCCTCTGGGAGCATCACTCGACGCTTCCGATGCGCCTCACTCAGGCGCTCGTGGCGTTCGTTTGCCTCGCCGGCGTACCTTGGGGAGCACCGCTGTTCGGCGATGCCGCGGTGGCGATCTTCTTCCTCGTCGCCATCGTGGTGTCTCACTATTTCATCACGGCGCTCGCCAAGGCGCGATTGGGGCAGAAGTGGTTTTCCTGGGTGACCGAGAACCGCCTCCATCACCTGGCGGCCAGCGCCTACAGCTGGGGTTGGGCGCGGTTTCTGCCCTGGAACGCGTGGAGCCGTGTCGTTGCCGGAGTGCGCGCGGCAGAGCGCCCGCTCCAGGCGCTGACGTTCGCCCTCGAGCTCTTGGCGCCGCTGGCGTTCCTTCACCCGCGCGTCGCGATCGGGTTCTGCATCGCCTGGTCGGTGTTCCACGTCGGTGTGTTCGCGATTTCCGGTCTCCTCTTCTGGGATTGGGTGCTGGCCGATCTCGCGATCGCAGCGACCCTTGCCCTGATGCCCGGCGTCGTCGTGGAGCGAGCCTTCGGAGCGACGGCTTTGGTGGTGGGCCTCGGCCTCTTGGCGCTGTTTCCGCTCCGCCACCGACTCTGGAAACCGTTGCCGCTCGGTTGGTTCGATACGCCGTTCACTCAGCGCATTCACTGGCAGGTACGTGGCGAAAGCGGCGCTTGGTACGAGCTTTACAACGACTTCATGGATCCGCACGAGCGCCTGTACGGAAAAGTCCACGGGTGCTTCGCCGTCCCCATCCCCGTGATGACCTACCACCTCGGTGAAGTCTGGAAACCCGAGCTGCGGGACGCGATCCGCGCTGCGGGGCCCGATCCGGCTCGCCTCGAGGAAGTGCGGCGTCGATTCGGGATTCTTCCTCGAAACGAGCGCATGCTCGAACGGCACGTCGCGTACCTGCGACGCTTCTTCGCCGAGCTCGCTCGCGGCGCCCGCAAGCACGTGCTTCCGCGTCGTCTGCGCTGGCTCAAGGCCCCGGGCGATCAGATCTATTACTGGGGCGATTGGCCCGCGTATCGCGGCCAGGAGCGCGCCGCCGAAGTACGGCTCGTCTATCGTGAGGAGTACTTCGACGGCAGGGCGCTCCGCCGTTTGCGCGAGCAGAGCGTTTGCTCGATCGATCTGACGTCCGGGGAAGCGCCGGAGCCCGTCCGCGAGCTCACCCCGAAGGAGCTCGACGACTATCTCCTCGCGCTCGCCAGGGGCAGGCTCATCGATCTTCCGCGTTTCGGAGGTGGATACGTGCAGGGCGACGACGGGCGCCTCGGGGAGGGCGCCGCGGCAGGGCGCTGAGCCCGAATCTCGGGTGGTCGGCCGCGGTTCTTCGACGAACGTCCGTTATTTGACGGAACGGCTCGCCGGAGCTTCAATTTCCGAATGCCGGCATCGGGAGCAGCAGGGACGCGGATCGAGCTCGCCAGCACGGGGCGTGCGAAGTGTCGGGGCTGTGGGCGCAAGATCGAAAAGGGCGAGCTCCGATTCGGCGAGGCTCTGCCGAACCCGTTCGGTGAGGGCCTCGCAACGGTCTACTTCCACCTGGCGTGCGCGGCATGCATGCGGCCGGAGGGGTTCTTGCTCGCGCTCGAGGGCGCTTCGTTGCCGGATCCGGAAACCGCTTCCGCGTTGCGCGCCATGGCGGAGCGCGGCGTGCAGTATCGACGTCTACCGCGTCTCGCCCGCGTCGAGCGCGCCGCTTCGGGCCGGGCGCGCTGCCGTCTTTGCCACGACCTCATCGAGAAGAACGCGCTGCGATTCGCGCTCCAACTCTTCGAAGACGGGAGAATGACGCCGATCGGCACCATTCACGTCCAGTGCGCCGCCGCGTACTTCGGCACCGCCGACCTGCTCGATCGGCTCGGTCGACTCGAGGCGGTGTTGCCCGAAGCTCGCGACGAGCTCATCGCCCTGCTCGCCGATCAGCGCCCCGCTCCGGAAGGAGGGATGGCGCCAGGATTGGCCAAAGCGGGGCCCGACGAAACGGCGGGGGCGCACGCCGACGAGCGCGAACGCGCGGCTCGCTGATCGGGGGGCTTTCCGCCGCGTTCCCCCGATTGGCGCGCCACGACACGCGGGCTTGCTGGGCGCGTTGGGCGCGTTGGCTCGGAGGCGTACGATGACGCCGCACGACCGCGGCGCCGATCAGTGACGCTTGACGAGCCGCGCTGCGAGGGAGGGCGCCAGGCGGTGAACACGGCTGAAGAGCTTGCTCTTGCCGATCCAGAGGACCTCGCGATCCTGTTCCAGCGCGCGGACGATGGCTTCGGCGCAGGCGAAGGGGCTCGGCTTCCCGTCGGCGCCCAGAGCGGTCGCCCTCCCGTCGAGGGGCGGGACGACCTCGAGCACCCGAACGGAGGTTCCCTCGAGCTGGTAACGCAGCGCCGTGCTGAACGAGCGGAGCCCTGCCTTGGTCGCGCAATAGACGGGGGCGCTCCGTTTCGGGGCGAGCGCGAGCGCCGACGTCACGTTCACGATGGACGCCTCGGGGCGATCGAGCAGGAGGGGGAGGGCGAGCGCCGAGAGCAAGATCGGGCCCGCGAGGTTCGTGTCGAGCTCGGCGCGGACCTGCTCGATTGCCACGGGCTTGCGGAAATCCATCGGGCTCTGCACGCCCGCGTTGTTCACGAGCACGTCGAACCCGCCCACCTTGCGACCCGCGTCGAGGATCGCCGCGCGCCCTTCGTCGGTGCCGACGTCCGCCCGGATCGTGAAAAAGCCCTCGCGGGCGAGCGCTTCCAGCCGCTCGCGGTCGCGACCGCAGACGAGCACCTTGACGCTGCGCCCTTTGAGCACGCGCGCCAGCGCGACTCCGATTCCCGCAGTGCCGCCGGTGATCAGCACCGTTTTTCCGGTGAGCTGCACGGGTCCTTCCTAGAGCGACAAACGGTTGGGAACGCGCCGAAATACGCGGAAAGCAGGGGCTGACAGAGTGCCCGCGTGGGAGGGGCGGCGCGTGCCGCCCCTACGAAACGAGGCAGCTAGAACGCCGATCGGTCAAACCGATCGGCGTTGTAGAGGGATTCAGCAACGCGTGATCTCGGCCCCCAAAGGACGAGCGGCGCGCCCTGGTAGCGCGCCGCTCGTGCTCCCCGAGGATGGGATCACTCGGTTCGAGGCTGACAATTCGGCTGGCAGTTCCCCATGCCGTTCATCGGGCCGTCGTCGCAGCGCTCGCCGAAGTCCGTGTCGACCACGCCGTCGCCGCAGTAACGCGGCTTCTTGCAAGCCGGCGTGCAGCCGTCCGGGCTCGGCTCGTACGGACGAGCGCGATTCTCGCGTCCGAGATCGCACTCTTCGAATTCGGCGTCGTGCACGCCGTCGCCGCAGAACGGGCCGAACGTGCAGTTCGTCGTGCAGCCGTTGTACAGCCCGTCCTGGTTCTGACCGTCGCCGAGGTCGCACTCCTCCGTGGCCGTGACGATGCCGTCGCCGCAGCGGGGCTGACAGACGGAACGCGTGGTCGCGAATCCGGACAGGGTGAGCTGGTAGTTCGATTCACGCGGGTGCCGATCGGCGTGGAAGACGACGATCTCGTAGGTCTTGCCGACTTCGAGCCCGAGGTTCGGCACGTTCCCCATCGCGATTTGATCCCAGGTGCCGGCGACCAAGTCTTGCGACTCGATCACCCACTGAGCGCCGGTGTCGGTGAGCTGAACGCGGCCCTGCAGGCGCTCGTGCGGTGCGCCGAGATCGAGCACGAGCTTGCCGTTCACGAACACCCACACGTCGTCGTCGCCGTAGAAGGCCAGCGTTTCGTTCCCCGCGTACCGGAACAGGTAACGGGCCTCCGACGTGAAGTAGAAGTTGCGCATCATCCCGGTGACGGACTCTACGGGGCCGCCCGTCGGCTCCGCCGGGGCAGCTCCGCCGCCATACCAGCCGCGCGGATCCCACTGAGAGCCCACCGGCGAATTCGCGCCCGCGGAGCAGTTCGTGGCGAGGCCCGTTGCCCAGTACGGCCAGATGTTGCACAGCTTCGACCGCGGTTGGTCCTCGAGCGGGAAGAACCCGCTGACGAGCGCGGTGACGGCATTGGCGGGCACGGGCGCATCGACGTTGGGTTGCTGCAGGAAGAGGTCGTGCAGGTCGTCGTAGACCGTGCGGCCGTTGCTGCTGCTGAACTGGAACTGATTGGTGGTGCCGACCAGCGGCTGGAGCTCGAGCGTTCCCGTGACCTTCGTGCTCTTGTCCGAATCGTTGAACCACTGCTTGAAGCTGTCGGCGCTCGCGATCACCGGCACCTGCGTGATGATGCGGGTGCGCCACTCGTTGGCGCCTTCGACGAAGCACTCCTCGACGCGCGAGTTTCCGCCCGCGGCGACGCCCGTGAGAATTCCCGTCTGATCCCAGTCGGTGAAGCGGCAGTCGCACATGGAGCCGCCCGCCGCGAGGACGGGCTTGCCGTCGGGGCCGAGGGCGAGCTGGGCGGGGCCCCTAATAACCTTCGGAGGGCCCGGCAGAAAGGGTATCTACAAAACCTGGGGGCGCCGGATGGA
>QGUH01001290.1 GCA_003242355.1 Pseudomonadota bacterium | reverse complement strand
TTTTATCCCGTTTCTGGGGGCCGGAATATGTTTAAAAGACCCGCCCAAGCGCGCCCGCCGCGCCCCCCCCCCCGCCGGGCCCCGCCCAACCCGCGCCCCCGCCTGTGCGAGTTCGAAGTCGACGGGCTGAAGATCCTGCGCCCCTGCAACTAACGCAGCGAACGCTGGAGCGCGCCGAAACACGCGGAAGGCAGCGCTGCCCAGCGTGCCCGCGCTTCGGAGGGAGTCCCGCCGAGCTCACTCCGATGGGAAGGGGTGACCCGCGAAACGCGGCCGGAACGCCGAACCGGCGAACGAATCGGCGCTGCAGAGTGTCGTCTTTTCGCTCGGGTGTCTTCCTGGCCGGCCTCGCGGTGCGCTGCCTGCTGGGACGTGCTCGCGAGCTGTACTAGAACCGGCGAGGCAAGTCCTCGGCCCGCCTTCGCGCGGTGCGCTCGTGACGAGCCGGGTGGAACGGGCGCCGAGGACGCCACCCTTCCGAGGAGAAACTCGCATGATCTGCTCTCGCCGTGTGCTTCTGGCAGCCGCTCTCGTCGCCGCGGGCTCGGGGCTCGTCGCGTGCAAACGCAACAACGCAAGCGCGGAAGGCAGCGCCACGGGCGCCCAAAAAACCGGGGAGATCGTCATCGGGCACTATGCCTCGATGACCGGGAGCACGGCGCACTTCGGGCAGGACACGGACAAGGCCCTGCGGCTCGCCATCGACGAGGCCAACCAGGCCGGCGGCGTGAGGGGTCAGAAGCTGCGGGTGGTGACGCTCGACACCCGCGGCGATTCCGCCGAAGCCGCCAATGCCGTGACGCGCCTCATCGACGTGGAGCGGGCCACGGCCATCGTCGGCGAGGTCGCCTCGAGCCTGTCGCTCGCCGGCGGACGCGTGGCTCAACGCAGGAAGATCCCGATGGTGTCCCCGTCGTCCACGAACCCGAAGGTCACCGAGATCGGCGACTACGTGTTTCGGGTGTGCTTCCTCGACCCGTTCCAGGGCAAGGTCATGGCCACCTTCGCCCGGCAGAACCTCAAGCTCGACCGCGTGGCGATCCTGCGCGACGTGAAGAACGACTATTCGATCGGCCTGGCCGACGCCTTCAAGAGCGCGTTCACGAGCCAGGGCGGCAGCGTCGTCGCCGAGCAGAGCTATTCCCAGGGGGATACGGACTTCAGCGCCCAGGTAACCGCCATCAAGGGCACGTCGGCGCAAGCCATCTTCGTGCCCGGCTACTACTCCGAGGTCGGTGCCATCGCGCGTACGGCGCGGCGGCTGGGCCTCGAGGTGCCCCTGCTCGGCGGCGACGGCTGGGACGCGCCCGACCTCGTCAAGATCGGCGGCGAGGCGCTCGAAGGCTCCTACTTTTCGAACCACTTCGCCCCCGACGCGGCCACGCCCAAGGCCCAGAAGTTCGTGGCCGATTTCCGGGCCCGCTACGGGCAGAATCCGACCGGCCTCGGGGCCCTCGGCTACGACGCCGGAGCGGTGCTCGTCGACGCCATGAAGCGCGCCACGAGCCTCGAGCCCTCGGCGATCCGCGACGCCCTGGCCAAGACCAAGGACTTCGTGGGGGTCACCGGCACGATCACCATCGATGCGCAGCGGAACGCCCAGAAGAGCGCGGTGGTGCTCAAGCTGTCTCTTATACACATTCCCAAGCCCACGGAACCT
>QGUH01001289.1 GCA_003242355.1 Pseudomonadota bacterium | reverse complement strand
AGGTTGCTCAGCGCGAAGTCGACCAGGCGGTAGTGCCCGCCGAAAGGGACTGCTGGCTTGGCTCGATCCCGGGTGAGCGGCATGAGCCGCTTGCCTTCGCCCCCGGCGAGCACCATCCCGAACACTTGCGGACGCTTGGCCATCGCAGTCTCAAGCCTGCCCGAGATTTCCGTCGAGGTGAAGGGTTCGGCAAAACCAGCGCCTGCCCGGGGCGGGCAAAGCGCCCCGGGCCCTTACGCGCGGGTCAGCGTCCCCGCGCCCCGCTCTCGTTCTTCTCGTCCCTCTTCACCGCGGCGGGGAACCCGGATCACTCGCGGAGCGCCTCGGCGCCGCCGATGATTTCCATCAGCTCCGTCGTGATCGCGGCCTGGCGCGCCCGGTTGTAGTCGAGGGTCAACCTGCCAATCATGTCGGAGGCGTTCTTCGTCGCCGCATCCATCGCCGTCATCCGGGCGCCGAGCTCGGAGGCCATCGACTCGAGCAGAGCGCGCAGAATCGAGATCTCGACGTACATCGGCACGAGCCGCTCGAGCAGCGCGCCGCGATCCGGCTCGAACAAGAACTCCCGGTGATACTCCGGCTGCTCGGTCCCGCCCCGCTCCTCCTTCGACTCCGCGGGCGACGACGGCCCCTTGAGCGGGAACAAGGGCTCGGACACCACCCGCTGTGCCATCGCGCTCTTGAACTCGTTGTACACGAGGTAGATCGCGTCGACCTCGCCGCGCACGAACGGCTTGAGCACGGTGCGGGCGATGGTGCGGGCCTGCTCGAGATCGAGCTTGTCCCAAACCTTGTCGAAGACGTGGAAGATGGGCGCGTTGCGCCGGCGCAAGAAGTCCCGCCCCTTGCGCCCGATCACGGCGAACTTCACGCCCGTGCCGGCGCGCTCGCGCTCGCGCCACGTGCGCTCGGCCAGGCGCAGGATGTTCGAGTTGAACGCGCCGCACAGACCGCGATCGCTCGTGATCACGATCAAGAGCACGTTCTTCTCGGGGCGCCGAGCGAGCAGCGGATGCTCGACCTCCGTCGTCTCCGCGCCGTCCCCGCGCGGCGCCGTCACCTCGGCCAGGACCTCGCCGGTCTTCACGGCGTAGGGCCGGAGCGACAGAATCCGCTGTTGGGCGCGGTTCAGGCGCGCGGCCGCGACCATCTTCATCGCACGCGTGATCTTCTGCGTCGATTTGACGGTCGCGATGCGCTTGCGGATTGTCTTCAGATTCGCCAACGGAGCTACTCCTTGGCGCCGCCGTTGCCGGCCTCGATCGAGGCGGCGAAGCGCTTGCCGAACGCGGTGAGCACCTTCTCGAGGCTCGTGCGGATCTCGTCGGTGAGCTCGCGCTTCTCGCGGATCGCCGTCCAGATCTCGGGATGCTTCTCGTCGATGTACCGGTAGAGCTCCTGCTCGTAGGTCTGCAGGGATTCGACCGGCAGCTTGTCCGTGAAGCCCTGCGTGCCCGCGAACACGATCACGATCTGCTTCTCGACGGGCAGCGGCACGTACTGGCCCTGCTTGAGGAGCTCCGTGAGGCGACGGCCGCGCTCGAGCTGCGCGCGCGTGGCCGCGTCGAGATCGCTCGCGAACTGCGCGAACGCCGCCATCTCGCGGTACTGAGCGAGGTCGAGGCGCAGCGTGCCGGCGACCTTCTTCATCGCCTTGATC
>QGUH01001288.1 GCA_003242355.1 Pseudomonadota bacterium | reverse complement strand
AGGGCGGGATCCAGCGCCCCGAGAGATCTTCCCACGAAAGCGGGGTCGAGACGGTGGCGCGCGGGTGAGCGCGCACCGAGTACGGGCCGGCGATGGTGCGCGATTGCCCGGTTTGACCCGTATCGACGTAGAGGCGTCCGCCGCGCTTGTCGATGCGTCGCTCCATCGTCGCGAACTCCGGGTGTCGAGCCGTCGCGAGCCGCCCCACGAGCTCGACGAGGAGCTTGGCCGCCTCGAACGGGATTCCGGGACCGAGCGGCGTGAGCACGTGCAGGCCGCCCTGACCGGACGTCTTGACGTACGCCGGCAGCCCTGCTGCTTCCAAGATCTCGCGCAGCGTCAGCGCGACGTCCACCGCACGCGCGAAGGGCTGCTCGCCGAGATCGAGATCGAAGGTGATGAAGTCGCACTCGTGGCGCGTGTTCTCCCGAAACGCGAGCACGTGAATCGGGATACACCCGAGATTGACGACGTAGAGCAGCGACTCGAGATCGTCGATCAGAAAGACGTGCTTCTTCTTGCCGGGCTCGTCGGGGTCCTCGAGCACCATGCGGCGGATCCAATCCGGCGTCCCGGCGGGAACGTTCCACTGATAGAAGCTCTTGCCGCCGATGCCGTCGGGGTGGCGCACGAGCACCACGGGGCGATTCTTCAGAAACGGGAGGAGGACGGGAGCGACGGCGGCGTAGTAATCGAGCAGGTCGCCCTTCGTGTAGCCCTCGTCGGGCCAGAACACCTTCTTGCGGTTGGTGAGCACGAGCCCTGGCCGGATCGGCGCGGCCGTTTCGCCGGGCTCGGCCTCGGCGCGCTCGAGCTCGGCGTCGAGCTCCTGGTCGTGAGGCCCCGCGGTGCAGGCCTTGGGAGCGACGTCGGCGCGCACGCCGCGGAACACCGGATGCCAGAGCCGACCGTCGTCGCTGTAGCCCATGTGACGCACGTTCACGACGAGCTCGGGCCGCACCCAGCGCGCCTCTCGCGTTTCTTCCGGGACGGGACCGGTGAGGGGTGAGCTCGACACCTCGAGCGCCTCGAGCTGGCCGAGCAGAGCGGCGACCGTGCGCTGGTCGAATCCGCTGCCCACGCGACCGCGGTACACGAGCGCGTCGCCCCGATACGCGGCGACGGACAGCGACCCGAGCCGTTCGCGTGCTCCGCGTCCCGCGATCCACCCGACGACGACGAAGTCGTCCTCCTGCTCGCACTTGATCTTCACCCACGCCTCACCGCGGCGCGGGCCGAAGCGATACGGGGAGTGCTTCTGTTTGGCGACGAGCCCCTCGAGCCCGTTCGCTTCGCAGAGCGCGAACAGCTCCTGCCCGCGCCCTTCGATGTGGTCGAGCACGCGCACGAGGCCTCGCCCCCGTACGAGCTCCGCGAGCAGCGCCTTGCGCTCGAAGAGCGGCAGTCCCGTCAGATCCCGCCCGCCGAGCGCCAACAGATCGAACACGAGATAGACGACCGGCACCTCGTCCACCGCGCGCGCGACGTCCATCGGACGCCGAGCGTGGATTCGCGGGGCGAGGCGCTGAAAGCGCGGGCGTCCTTGCTCGTCGAACGCCCCGACCTCGCCATCGAGCCCGACGGCCCCCCCGGGCAGCCCCGCACCCGTCCCCTTAACACATTTGAACCTGCCCAACAAAGAGAAAAGTGGAAATTCTGG